>NZ_JASJVI010000095.1:0-13543 GCF_035019865.1 Cryobacterium sp. 10I5 | reverse complement strand
GAGAGTAGGACACCGCCGGACTTCACTTAGAAACACCAGAAAAGCCACCCCACGGGGTGGCTTTTCTGCTTTAACCCTCACGGGCGTTCGGGGATCCGATACGTCATCGCCGTGAACAGGGGGCGCTCGGGATCCACGAACACTGTGAACCCGGCTCGCCTGTATGCCTTCACCGCGAGTTCGTTGTCCGAAACGACCGCCAGAGGGACTTCGTCAACTCCGAGGTCTCGAGCCTTCTCGATTGCTGCCCGGGTGAGTATGTGCCCCAGGCCCCGCCCACGGTACCGAGGGTCGACAAGGACTCTTCCCAGGCGGGCTGAATTGCCGTGCACCGTGAGATCGAAATGCCCCCAGGCGGCCTCGTTTTCGTCATCGGCTACCATCCAGGCGCTCAGCCCCGGTCTCCGGGAGATCTCCTCGAGTTGCGCCACGGTCGGCGGCCACGCCAGGCTCGGTCCGGCAAACAGATACAACGCCGGGGCGTCGGGCACCCACTCAAGCAGACGCGCATAGTCAGGTGCAATCGCAGCACGGGTCACAACCATGCCACGACACTAGTGCGATCGGCCGTCACTGCTCGCTGAGGGATCCCCTCGATGCACCTCGTGGCGTTCTCTCACACGATCGTCCGAGGGCCACCTCTGCGGTCGAGAGTTACCCGCGTACCAGGCACTCTCGACCGGAAAGGTACCTGGAGCGGCTGGCTAGCGGGCGGGGGCGGCGTCGAGGGCGTCGAGGTCGTTGTCGAGATCGTCCGTCGGCGTGAGGACCTCGCCGTTGAGCACCTCGAGGGACCAGCCGGCGTCGTCGAGGCTGACGACGGTCAGGGCCGCGTTGGTGATGGTGCCGACGAACTCGCCGAGGGCGCTCATCAGGGCGAGGCGGATCAGGGTGCCGTGGGAGACGACGATGATCCTGGCTCCGGGGTTCGCCGCGGCCAGCTCACGCAGGGCCTGGAGGCCGCGCGAGGCGACATCCGCCTCGGGCTCTGCCCCGAGGAAGCCGCCGTTGCCGGTCGGGCCCCCATCGACGCGGAGAGCGTCGAGCTCAGGACCGGCGCTCAGGCCCTCAGCGGGACCGTAGTTGCGTTCCACGATCTGCGGGATGCGACGGGTCACTGTGAGGCCGAGGCCGTCTGCGATGAGGTCCGCCGTCTCCGCGGCTCGGGACAGGGTCGAGGAGACGATGAAGTCCCAGTCGTAGCGGGCCAGGTGGCCGACCGCATCGGCGGCCTGGGCCCGACCGGTGTCGTTCAACGGGATGTCCGAAAGACCCTGGATCCGCATGGCGGCATTCCAGTCGGTCTGGCCGTGGCGGATAAGGGCGAAAGTCGTTGCGGAAGTCACCACTCCATTGTCCCCCGGGCGGGGACCCAACCGGGAATCAGGCGGAGACGCTGCGCGAGTTGGTCGCGGCCAGGCGGCGGGACAACAGCGCGGGCGAGGTGACCGGAGCCACGACCATGCGCCAAAGGGTGACGAGAGACCAGCCGAACATGACGACCAGGAGGCCGTTGCGTGCTGTCAGGAGAACGAGCGCCGAGAGGTCGCCGTTGACGAGCGGCATGTAAAACACCGGGAAGATCAGGGTGGTCAGAATGCCGATCGCGACCATCATGTACGCCGGCGCACGCCAGGCGTGCCAGCTGTGGCTGACTCCGACGATGACGACGGGTGCGAGCCAGAGCATGTACTGCGGGGATCCGACCTTGTTGAAGATGATGAAAGCGCCGACGAGCGCGAGCGACCCGACGAGCAGGAGCTGGGAGACGTCGTGGTGACGGCGCAGCGCGACCAGCATGAGCGTGACGATCGCCCCCATGGCAATGAACATCAGCGGGTTCATCAGGGAAGCGACGAGCGTTGTGCCGGGCCCACTGACCTCGCGGGTGGCGATCGCGTAGTTCTGGTAGATGAACGTGTTGGGGTGGCCGAGGGCGGCGAGCCAGACCCAGGGGGTCGTGATCGGCGCTTCGAGCTGCATGGCCCGGTCGGACTGCATGGTGACGAAGCCGGTGATGTACTTGAGGCCACCGAGCGCGAAGACTGTGGCGACGATGCCGCCGGTGACCGCGATGCCCGTGAGGATCACCGTGATGCGGCGCCGCGAGGCGACGACGACGGCGACCACGACGGCCGCCGGCCAGACCTTCACCCAGGTTGCGATGGTGAGAAGTGCGGCGGCCACAACCGGGCGGCGCGCGAGCAGGACGAGGCCCATGATCACGAGGGGCGCGGTGAGGCCCTCGAGCCGGAGCAGGCCGACGGGGCTCAGGACGAAGCTGATCAGGAGGAAGAACCAGGCGGAACGGTAACCGCTGATCTTGCGGCCGGCATCCGTGAGCACCATGACCGCCAGCGCGTTCAGCGCAGCCGTCATCAGGAACCACATCAGCTGGTACAACAGCGGACCGCCGAGGCCGGCGAACACGATCGGGAACAGCGCGCCGATCGGGTAGACCCACTCGACGTTGATGCCCATCCAGATCTGATGAACGAGACCCTGCTGGGCCCAGGTGCGATAAAGAGGCAGGTCACCGAGGACATTGCCGGTCAGGATCGCGGGCAAGAGGGCCAGGAGGAACACGACGTGGATGGCGATGAAGCCGATGACGAGGGTGCGGGGTGTTTCCAGCCACACACGGCGGGCTGGCGTGAGAACGCGTCGGACTCGGTGGTCGACCTGGTCAAGAATGTAGGACATTTCACTCACCTCTGCAGACGGCCAAAAGCCCGGGAGGGCAGACTTCATCAAAATTATAGGTTTGCGGGCTGGGTTGCAAGATGGTTATGCCCCACTACCGGCGATTCTGGCTGAGAGAGCTCACAGCCGGATGGCGGTCAGGACAGTAGTTCGCGGATGTCCGCGGCCGTGAGCGCGGTTCCCCGGGCGCCGTCGGCGGAGAGCACACTGTCGAAGAGGCGTGCCTTGGTGGCCTTGAGCGCCATGACCTTTTCCTCGATCGTGTTCTTGGCGACGAGCCGGTAGACGAAGACGTTCTTGGTCTGGCCGATCCGGTGCATCCGGTCGACGGCCTGCGCCTCGGTCGCGGGATTCCACCACGGGTCGAGCAGGATCGCGTAGTCGGCCTCGGTGAGGTTGAGCCCGAAGCCGCCGGCCTTGAGGCTGATCAGGAAGACCGAATTGTCACCGGTCTTGAACTCATCGATGACCGCAGCCCGGTTGCGAGTCTTGCCGTCGAGGTAGGAGTAGCTGATCCCGGCTGCCTCGAGCCGGGCGCGGGCTCGGCCGAGGTACTGGGTGAACTGGCTGAAGATGAGGGTGCGGTGCCCGCCGGCGACGATGTCCTCGAGCAGTTCGAGGAGCGCGTCGAGCTTTGTCGAAGGGATCCCGTCGTACTTGGCGTCGTACAACCCGGCATCGAGACTCAACTGACGGAGCATCGTCAGGGAACGGAAGATCTCGAAACGGTTCGCGTTCAGGTTCTCGATCAGGCCGAGCACCTTCTGTCGTTCCCGGGCCAGGTGCGTGTCGTAGACGGCCCGGTGCCGGGGATTCAGGGTGAGTTCGAGCACCTGCTCCTGCTTGCTCGGCAGGTCACCGGCGACCTCCTCCTTGGTGCGGCGCAGCATGAACGGGCGGATGCGGCGGCGCAGCTGGGCGAGCCGTTCGTCGTTCGCGTCCCGCTCGATGGGCTTCTGGTAGTAGTCGGCGAACCGGCTCGGGCTCGGGAACAGGCCGGGCGCCGTGATCGACAGCAGCGACCAGAACTCCATCAGGTTGTTCTCGAGCGGGGTGCCGGTGATCGCGAGCTTGAACGGTGTGTCGAGGCGACGGGCGCATTGATAGGCCCGGGAAGCGCGGTTCTTCACGAACTGGGCTTCGTCGAGCAGGAGACCCTCCCACGGCACCGCGTTGTACTCGTCGAAGTCCAGGCGGAACAACGTGTACGAGGTGATCACGACATCCGCCTCGGCGTGCAGGGCCGCGATGCTCGTCGCCCGTTTGCGCGAGGTCTCCGTGACGGATGCGACGCGCAGGTCGGGCGCGAATCTCGCGCACTCCGCGGCCCAGTTGGAGACGACGCTCGTGGGAGCGACGACAAGGAACGGGTGCGCGGGAGCGACACTGTCGCGTGCGGCCACCGCGCGGCTGATCAGGGCGATCGCCTGCAGGGTCTTGCCGAGTCCCATGTCGTCGGCGAGGATCCCGCCGAGCCGGTGGTCAAGAAGGAAGCCGAGCCACTCGAAGCCCGACTGCTGGTAGCTGCGGAGGGTGGCGTGCACGCCGTCCGGCAGGGGGAGCGTCGGTACCCGCTCAACGTCGGTGAGGCCGGCGACGATGTCGCGCCAGCCGGCGGCCTGGCTGGTGACGACGCCGAGTTCCTGTAGTTCCTCCCAGAGGTCGGCCTGGAAGGGGCTGATGCCGAGGGAGGTCGCGGATGGTTCCTGCAGGCTGCGGGCTTCCTCGATCAGGCGGCGCAAGGTGTGCAGTTCGGGCCGGTCGAGACTGAAATAAATGCCGCTGGGCAGGATGAGGATGTCCTGGCCCGTGGCGAGAGCACGGAACAGCACGTCGAAGGGCACGTCCTCGCCGTCGATCGACACGGACACCGCGAGGTTGAACCAGTCCCTGTCGTCGAGGCGCTCGCTCGTCCCGACACTGATCACGGGGGCGGAGTCCGCCTGACGGTAACCGACCACGTCGCCGCGCTCGACGACGAGGACGTCGGGGATAGCTTTGAGTCGAGGCACGACCCCCTCGAGGAAATCAATCATGCCGACGCCCGTGAGTTCGGAATGGCCGGACAGCCGGGGCACTCCGCCGCGTCTCGGCGTGAGTTCGACGAGGGGGGCGAGCAGTTCGTCGACGGACCGGAGGATCCGTGCCTCTGCGACGGTGTCGCGGTAGCGGTGCTCGCCGGGAGAAGGCCTCAGTTCGAGGTCGTAGGCGTCGGCACCTGTGCCGGAGGCGGTGCCGGACACGGTGCTGATGCCGGCTACCGGGCCTGCCTGGTACCGCCATGCCCAGTTCAGGGTGATCCGGGCATCCGCCTGGTGGCTGAGCGTGAGCGCGAGAGCGGGTCGCGGGGTCTCGGGCAGCTCGAATGAGGCGTCGCGGCTCGTGACGAGCGCGCGATCGCGGAGGTACGGGTAGAACTCGGCGAGGAAGTCGGCCTCGTCGTCGGTGGGCACGTCAATCGACTGGCCGGTGACGGCGAGGTTCCGCAGCTCCCTGCTGACCTCGACCGCGAGCGGGGCAAGAGTCAGCCGGCCGCCGGTCGGGTCCCCGGCGGGGGCGTCCTGCCAGGTGTAGATACCGTGCGCCGGGTCGCCGGTGAAACCGAACCGGCCGCCGGGCAGCCGGCGCTCGTCGAGCACGACCGCGGGGGTGAGCGCGAGACCGGCCGTTGTGCGGCGGATGTCGAGCTCGAGTGATGCCGGACGCTCATGGATGTGGACGGGATCCTGGGCGCCCGAGGTGGAGATGAGCGGGATTCCGGCGGCCGTCGCCTCCTCGAGCAGGCCCCAGAGCGCCCGGTCGGGGAAGTCGTCGAGCTGGATCCACTGCGTCGCCGAGCCGTAGTACGGGCGTCCGGCGAGGTGCAGGGCATAGAGCGCGGAGAGCACCCGCCGTTGGGCGCGCTGCGCGGTGCCCGCGGTCTGGGCGATGTTGTCCCAGGTCAGGGCGCCGCGGATCCAGCGGCCCTGCTTGCCGAGCAGCATCGGCCGGGCGGCGAGATGCCGTCCGCCGGACTGGAACCGGGAGTTGATCGGGGCGAGCACCTGGAACTGCAACGCGAGTTCTGTCCCGGTCTGCGCGGCCGCTTCACCCGGGGTGGGCAGGCCGCCGAGGGCGCTGCGCCAGCGCGGGACGGTCGGCGTCGCCGGCGCCGCCGGGACGCGCGGGGACTGGAGTGCATACAGAGCCGGCGGCGCGGACCGTCTGCGGAACCGGTCGACGTCGCCCTCGTCGACCTCGATCGAGCCCGGGTTGCCGCCGTTCCGGCTTGTGACGAGCAGGGCGGCGACATGCTTGCAGTTGGTCCGCATCGGGCAGGTGCAGAGCCCGGTCGCGCGCACCGCGACCCCGGCGGGATTCAGGATGAACGAGATGGTCACCGTGTACGGCGTGCGACCGGTGCCCCGGACCTTCCCGGTCAGCCTCGTGCCCGAGTCATCCCAGACTTCGGAGAGGACGTGGCCGTTGCGTGCATAACGTTCACCGCGCGAAAAGGCCTGGCTTCCGACGAGGAGGGCGATCTCGTGTGAGCTGAGAGAGTGAGCCATAAGGGGGAGGATGGTTCCTTAGAAGGTCGAACCCCATTCTCCCACGCTTCGGCAGGCGTCACCCGGCGCGGGCACACCCCGCCGCTCAGCCGCAGAGTTCGTCGAGCGCGCTGGAGGAGTTCGTCAGGTCGATATGAACGACGACGCCCTCCATCAGGGTGAAGACGATCCAGACGGACCCGCCGTCCGAGACCGAATAAACGGTGTCCGTGCCGGGGTACTTGGCGGGGTACTGGACGATGCCCGGATAGGCGGCAAGGAGTTCTGCGGCCGTGCTGCCGACGGTCACGCCCGCCGCCGTGCGCGGCGAGCCGACGGCAAGAGCGGGCGATGCCGCAGCCGTGTGGCCGGTGACCGAGAGCGCCGTGATCGTGTCGCCGTCGAGCGGCGCACGCAGCGATGCGGTGCCATCGGCCTGGAAGTCTGCGACTGTCGGGCAGGCGGCCACCGTGGCGTCGGCGTAGTAGGTCATCGACGGCCGGGCCGCACTGATGCTCCCGCCGTACTCCAGCGGCCCGACGCCGTCGAAGGTGATCAGCCAGGAGCTCGGGTCCTGGGTGTCGATCGCAGGGTCTTCGACGCCGGTCGAGACGATCGGTGTCGCCGTGGGTGTTGCGGTCGGCGCCGCCGCGCTCGAGGTGACGGGGCTCGCGGTTCCTGGCGCCGTCCCGGTGCCCCCGGCGCAGCCGCTGAGGGTCGCCGCTGCGACGGCGGCGACGGCGGCAAGGGCAGCGAATACGTGACGACGACGTGCGAAAAGGCTGGTCATGCGGCCAAACCTACCACCTAGCGCGCCAGCCGGGCGGACGCGCCAGTGGGTACCACGACGAGCGGCACGGGGAGGGCGCTGAGCATGCGGTGGGCGGTGATACCGAGGAAGATCGTCGAGGGCTGGGCGAGGCGGCTCGAACCGACGAAGGCGACTTCGTCCGCACGCCACTCGATAGCCTCGACGGCGGACTCCACGTTTTCGCCGACGGCGACCTCGGTCGTGATGGTGCCCGGTGCAGGCGAACGCGAGGTGAAGTACTCGAGCACCGATTCCAGGTGCGCCGTGCTCTCTGCGGATCGCGCCGCCTCCAGGGCGGGTGTCGTCTCGCCATGCTGGGTGCGCCGGGCGTCGACCTCGACGAGGGTGAGGAAGCGCACATCAACGCGGAAGTCCTGGGTGAACGCCAGCAGAGAATCGAGGAGCGTCGACCAGCCGGGCCGGGTACCGATCGCGCACGTGATCCGGGAGAGCCGTTCCGGGGCCTGATACCCGTGTGGCGCGAGGGCGACGGGCACGGGCGAGGCGTGCAGGAGGGCGTTCGCGACACTGCCGATCGTGTAGCGGCCCCGGATGCCGTGGCGCGAGGCTCCGACGACGATCCGGTCGGAGTCGAATTCCGAGACGGCCCTCAGCAACCCGTCGGAGACCGCATCCGCCCAGATCAGGTGCGTCGTGGCCACGACGTCGGCCGGCACCCGTGCCGCGGCCTCAGCGAGCCACTCGAGGCCCTGCTGCTCGAGGAGTGCCTCGAAGTCGGAGCCCGAGGAGCGCAGACGCGAGGGCGCGACGGTCGAGTGCGGCAGCACGAGGCACACCCGCAACTCGGCGCCGGTCAGCCGGGCGAGGGTCACCCCGAGTTCGATGGCGTCATTGCCTCGATCGGTCGCTTCGTAGGCGACGACGTAGTTCGCTGTCCTGGTCACGTTGGATCTCCTTGGGCTCTCGGTGAAATGTCGGTGGTGCGGGTCTGTGCGCTTCGGGGCCAGCGCTGCTCGGTGCTACTCGGTGTCGCTCAGTGCTCGTCGTGATGCCCGTGCCCGTGTGCGTGTCCTGAGGCACCCGGTTCCACGTCGAGGGAGGGGTTGCGGTCGAAGAAGCCGACCGGCTTGAGCCAGAACGACACGGTGTCGGCCGGCATGACCGGCCACTCCTCCGGGCGCGTGATGTGGTGGATGCCGAAGACGTACCAGAGCACGATGTCGGCGTTCCGAACCGGGCGCCCGGCGAGGGTCCACTCGGGCAGGCCGTGGTCGACCGCGCTCTGGTTGACGAACTCGCCGCATGGCCAGCGCTGCAGGTCGTCGGCCGGGGTGACCCACACCGTGTGCCCGATCACCTGGGACCGCTGGAACACCGGCGAAGCGGGGTCGAAGAACGACGGGATGGCACCGCCCGGAACGAGCTTGTATGACACCGGGGTACCGAGGCCGTTCGACGTCTTCTCGTTCACGACCTTCCAGCTGCGCTGGGTCGCCCAGTCGTAGTCGTCGAAGCCCTCGGTCTCGAGGGGCGTGTTCCGCTGGGTGAGGGCGAGGCCGAGTGGATTGGCTTCGTCGATCGGCTCGACGTGCGTCTCGGAGCGGAACACCGTGTTCTCGGGCCCGTCGATGTCGAGGTCCATCCGGGCGACGATGAAGTGCTGGTGGAAGGGGGCGTATGTGCGGGTGTCCACGAGGGTGCCGTTCGGGTGCGGCTGGCCCGGGTCGAGGCTGGTGACGACCATGATCCCGGTCGCGCGCACTTCGCACTCCATGTTGCCGTCCTGGTAGAAGCGCCAGTAGACGAGGTATTCGTAGTTCGCGACGGTGACGTGGAAGGAGACGACGAGGCGCCGCATCCGCCGCACCTCCGATCCGCCGTCGTGGTCGACGTGCTTCCAGAGCACCGCGTTGTCTTCTTCGTGGATGCAGATGGCGTTGGGGATCGAGTACGGTTCACCGGCGCTGTTGTGCAGCACGGCGTCGAGGTAGCGGATCTCGCCGAGGCAATCGCAGCCCAGTTCGAGCGAGGTGGTCATGAAGCCCAGGCCCCACTCGCCGATGTCGAAGGCCGTGCGCCGGAAATGGTCGACGCTCGGATCCCGGTAGGGCACGACCATTTCTGCGAAGGAGAGCCGGTTGGCGATCGGGCGCACCCGCTCGCCGTCCCGGTAACTCACCTCGTGCAGCGTCATGCCCTCCCGGTAGTTGAAGCCGACCCGCAGCGACCAGTTCTGCCACTCGACCCGGTGGCCGGTGACGGTGAAGCTCGGCCCCTCCGCCTGCACGATGTCGAGCGGCTTCAGCGGAGGACGCCGGCTCAGGTCCCGGATGCGGGGCGGAACGAGATGCGGCACGTATTCGCCCATCACGGCCGGGCGGTCGACCTCGAACGAGTCCTCGACGTCGAGGAGTTCCATCGTGTTGACATCGATCACGAAGTGCAGTCCGCTCACGGGTCCGGCGTACGGATTGGCGCCCGCCTGCGCACGCACCCAGACATCGGACCAGCCGATCCTCCTGCCCCGGAATCGCTCCGGGATGACGGCGTCGCCGTAGGTCCAGGTGTCGATGAAGACGTTGGCGAGATCGGTGATGCCCCGGCGGGCGAGGGCGGCGACCACGTCCGGGTGCGCGCGCAGGGCGGCATCCGCTTCGTCCCATTCGTCGACCGTGAAGTTGGCCTGGACGCCGGGCACCGCGCTCCAGTTGAGCAGGGCGTCGGCGCTGAGGGAGACGATTGCGACCCATGTGCTGTTCTCGGCCCGGTTCAGCACCACGAGCCGGGCGAGGCGCTCGGGGACCGCCCCTGCACCATCGAAGGCGGCCCTGGCGTGCCGGCTTGGCTCGACGAGTTCGATCGACGCGAAGCGCCAGCCAGGTCCGACACCGCGCTCGCGGGCGAGGATTGCCGCGGCCGCGGTGAATTCGCCCGCCGTCAGCGGGTCGAGGGGATGGAAGGTCATCGGGGCTCCTCGTCTTCGAAGGCATGTTGCCGCGGCGCTGTTGCCCGGCACCGTTTGCGGTCATTATGGCACCGGTACCGCCGATCGCGAGCGCTGGCGTCGGCCTCCGGCTGCCTCTAAAATTGAGCCGATGCGACTCAGCTTTGCCCGTCGGTGGCCGTCGCACGAGAGAGAGGATCTTCCCATGCAAGCAGGCCAGCAGCCGCCCCAGGAAGAGGCGAAGTCTGCACTCGAGAAGTACGGCGTGAACCTCACAGAGATCGCGAAAAGCGGCAAGCTCGACCCCGTGATCGGGCGGGACGCCGAGATCCGCCGGGTGAGCCAGGTGCTCACCCGCCGCACCAAGAACAACCCGGTTCTGATCGGAGAACCCGGCGTCGGGAAGACCGCCGTGGTCGAGGGCCTCGCCCAGCGGATCGTGGCCGGCGACGTGGCCGACTCGCTCAAGGGCAAGCAGCTCGTCGCGCTCGACCTCGCCGCCCTCGTGGCCGGGGCGAAGTATCGCGGCGAGTTCGAGGAGCGGCTGAAGGCTGTGCTCAAGGAGATCAACGACGCCGAGGGCCAGATCATCACTTTCGTCGACGAACTGCACACCCTGATGGGCGCGGGCGGAGGGGAGGGCTCGGTCGCGGCATCCAACATGCTCAAGCCGATGCTCGCCCGCGGCGAGCTGCGCCTGATCGGTGCGACGACGCTCAACGAGTACCGTGAGTTCATCGAGAAGGACGCCGCCCTCGAACGGCGCTTCCAGCCGGTGCTCGTCGACGAGCCGAGTGTCGAGGACACCGTCGCGATCCTCCGCGGCCTCAAGGAGCGCTACGAGGCCCACCACAAGGTGTCGATAGCGGATGCCGCGCTCGTCGCGGCCGCGTCGCTCTCGAACCGGTACATCACCGCCCGGCAGCTGCCGGACAAGGCGATCGACCTCATCGACGAGGCCGCGAGCCGGCTGCGGATGGAGATCGACTCCGCACCCGTCGAGATCGACGAGCTGCGCCGCAGCGTCGACCGGCTCAAGCTCGAGGAACTCGCCCTCAAGAAGGAGAAGGACGACGCCTCCCGCCAGCGGCTCGAGAAGCTGCGCGCCGACCTGCTCGAACGTGAGGACACCCTGAAGGGGCTCCAGGCCCGCTGGGACAAGGAACGCGCCTCGCTCAACCGGGTCGGCGAGCTGAAGACCCGACTCGACACCGCGCGGAGTGAATCGGAGCGGGCGCAACGCGAGGGCAACCTCGAGCGCGCCTCCCGGCTGCTCTACGGCGACATCCCCGTGATGGAACGCGAGCTCGCCGCTGCCGAGCAGGCCGAGTCCGACGGACCCCGGATGGTCAACGACCAGGTCACCGCCGAGGACATCGCCGCGGTGGTCGCCATGTGGACGGGCATTCCGGTCGGGCGCCTGCTGCAGGGCGAGACCGAGAAGCTGCTCAATCTCGAGGGCGAACTCGCGCACCGGCTGATCGGGCAGAAGCGCGCCGTGCGCGCTGTCGCCGACGCGGTGCGCCGCAGCCGGGCCGGCATCTCCGACCCGGACCGGCCGACCGGCTCGTTCCTCTTCCTCGGCCCGACCGGCGTGGGCAAGACCGAGCTCGCCAAGGCGCTCGCCGAGTTCCTCTTCGATGACGAGAAAGCCATGGTCCGCATCGACATGAGCGAGTACGGCGAGAAGTTCTCGGTGTCCCGCCTGGTCGGCGCTCCTCCCGGCTACATCGGATACGAGCAGGGTGGGCAGCTCACCGAGGCGGTGCGCCGGCGCCCGTATTCGGTGATCCTGTTCGACGAAGTGGAGAAGGCGCATCCGGAGATCTTCGACGTGCTGCTGCAGGTGCTCGACGACGGGCGCCTCACCGACGGCCAGGGCCGCACGGTGGACTTCCGCAACACCATCCTCGTGCTGACCTCGAACCTCGGCTCGGCGTTCCTGATCGACCCCACCCTCAGCACCGAGCAGAAGGAGGAAGCCGTGCAACTGCTCGTACGGCAGACCTTCAATCCGGAGTTCGTGAACCGGCTCGATGACATCGTCGTCTTCCAGTCGCTCTCGATGGAGGACCTCGGCCAGATCGTGGAACTCATGATCGACCGGCTCGAGAAGCGCCTCGTGGAGCGCCGCCTCGAACTGGCCGTGACCCCGAGGGCCCGCACCTGGCTCTCCGAACGCGGCTACGACCCGATGTACGGTGCCCGCCCGCTGCGGCGCCTCATGCAGACCGAGATCGACGACCGGCTCGCGACCGCGATCCTCTCCGGCAAGGTGCGTGACGGCGACACCGTGCTCGTGGACCTCGCGGCGGATGAAGACTCGCTCACGGTCGCGCCCGCGCCCGCGGTGCCCGTGCCGCCGCATCCGCTCGACGAGGCCGACCTCTAGGGCCTCTCTGGCCCCGCCCGTATCACCGCGAAAGCGGGTGAATCGTCGTTCTGAGGTAGTGAAACCGACGATTCACCCGCTTTCGCGGTCAGCGGAACCGGGGCTGGCTGATGGGAAGCTCGCGAGGGCGGGAAGTAGGCTCGGAGCATGCGTGCAACTGTGATCTATGGCGAGCGGGACATCCGCCTCGAAGAAGTACCCGACCCGATTCTCTCGACCGGCGGTGACGCGATCGTGCGCGTCGTCGCAGCCTGCGTATGCGGCTCCGACCTGTGGCCGTACCGCGGCGTGCAGCCGACCAAGGAACCGCACCGGATCGGCCACGAATTCGTCGGGATCGTCGAGGAGATCGGCGCAGACGTCACCACGATCAAGGTCGGCGACTTCGTCATCGCCCCCTTCTACGACTGCGACAACACCTGCATCAACTGTCGCAACGGTGTGAGCACCTCGTGCCTGCACGGCGGCTGGTGGGGCGCGGATGACCGGCTCGGCGGCTTCGCCGACGGCGCCCAGGGCGAGCGCCTGCGCGTGCCGCACGCGGACGGTTCCCTCGTCGCGACGCCGTCCCAGCCGACGGATGCCCAGATCCCCGGCCTGCTGACCCTCGCAGACGTGATGGGCACCGGCCACCACGCCGCAGTCTCCGCGGGAGTGACCCCGGGCAGCACCGTCGTCGTCGTCGGTGACGGCGCCGTGGGCCTCTGTGCGATCATCGCCGCGAAGCGCCTCGGGGCCTCGCGCATCGTCGCCATGTCCCGGCACGCCTCGCGGCAGGTCGTCGCGCGCGAATTCGGCGCGACCGACATTGTCGAGGAACGTGGCGCCGAGGGCGTCGCGAAGATCCACGAGATGTTCGACGGCATCGGCGCGGACTTCGTGCTCGAGTGCGTCGGCACCAAGGAATCCATGGAGCAGGCGGTTGCGTCTGCCCGCCCCGGCGGAATGGTCGGCTACGTGGGCGTTCCCACCGGCGGCCCGATTGCGATGCAGCCCCTCTTCGGCCGCAACGTCGGGATCAACGGCGGCGTCGCATCCGTGCGCGGCTACATCGAGGAACTCCTGCCGGAGGTGCTCTCCGGGGCCATCAACCCGGGCCGCGTGTTCGACCTCGAGCTTCCGCTCGCCGACGTCGCCGAAGCGTACGCCGCGATGGACGAGCGCCGCGCGATCAAGGTTCTCCTCCGCCCCTAACCGCCCCAAAC
>NZ_JASJVI010000094.1:0-14670 GCF_035019865.1 Cryobacterium sp. 10I5 | reverse complement strand
GGGGTGGCGGGATTAAGCGGGGGTGGCGGCGATCAGGTCGTCGCGGACCGTGCGGCGGAGCACCTTGCCCATCATCGAGCGGGGGAGCTCCTCGACCTCGACGATGCGCCGGGGCACCTTGTACGCCGAGAGCCGGGTGCGGCAATAGGCGCGCAGGGCGTCGACGTCGAGCACGGCGCCCTCGGTGAGCACGATCGCGGCGACGACGTCCTCTCCGCCGTTCTTGCTCGAGAGGCCCACGACCGCGGCGTCGGCGACGTCGGGGTGCGAGAGAAGAGCGGCTTCGACCTCGGATGGCGACACGTTGAACCCTCCGGTGATGATGAGTTCCTTGATGCGGTCGACGATGGTGACGAAGCCGTCTGCGGAGACGCGCACGATGTCGCCGGTGCGGAGCCACCCGCCCTCGAGGAGCACCTTGGCGGTCTCGCTCGGCTGGTCCCAGTAGCCGGAGAAGACCTGCGGGCCGCGCACGAGCAGCTCGCCCTCTTCCTCGACACCGCGGTCGATCGACGGGTCTTTCGGGTCGACGACCCGGATCTCGGTGCTCGGGAACGGCACTCCGACGGTGCCGGGGCGGCGGCTCGGGCCGATCGGGTTTCCGACGGCGATCGGCGAGGCCTCGGTCATGCCGTAACCCTCGACGAGCAGCCCGCCGGTCGCGGTCTCCCAGCGTTCGACGATCGAGACGGGCAGGCTCATCGCGCCCGAGATCGAGAAGCGGATGCTGCGCAGGCTCACGTTCCGTTTCTCGGCAGCGGTGACCAGCCGGTCGTAGATCGGCGGGACCGCGGGAAGGAAGGTCGGCGGAGTGTGCTTCGCGGCATCCAGCAGCAGGTTCTCGTCGAACTTGGGGAACAGTACGAGCCGGGCGCCGGTCGCCATCGCGAAGGTGAGGCAGAGGGTGAGGCCGTAGGCGTGGAACATCGGGAGGACGGCGTAGAAGACCTCCTGGCCAGGGGTGAGGCCGGGCACCCAGGCTTCGCCCTGGAGGGCGTTGGCCCGCAGGTTCGAGTGGGTGAGGATCGCGCCCTTCGGGGTGCCGGTCGTGCCGCTCGTGTACTGCAGCACCGCGGTGTCGCCGAGGGCGGGTCTCGGGTGGTTGTGGCGGAGCTTGCGGGCACGCACGAGGGAGGACCACTCGACGGCGTCCTTCGGCAGCTCGGAGACGGTGAGCGCGTCTCGCGAGGACCGTGCCTTCTTGATCGGTAACCGCAGGGCGAGGCGTTTGGCGAGCGGCATCGCATCCGTGAGGTCCACGGCGACGACGGTGCGGAGCCCCAGGTCGGCGGGGAAGTCGCGAACGGTCGCGTAGACCTTGTCCCAGACGATGGCGACCCGGGCGCCGTGGTCTTCGAACTGATGCCGCAGCTCGCGCTCGGTGTAGAGCGGGTTGTGCTCGACGACGATCGCGCCGAGGCGCAACACGGCGTAGAACGCGACGACGTGCTGGGGGCAGTTGGGCAGCACGAGGGCGACCCGGTCGCCCGGCTTCACGCCGAGGCGCAGCAGGCCGTTCGCGACGCGTGAGATCTGCTCCCCGAGCTGGGTGTAGCTCGTGGTGCCGCCGAAGAAGTCGAGCGCGATCGCTTCGGCGTAGAGCCGGCAGGACGCCTCGATCATGCCGACGAGGGTGTCGGAGGGGACGGGGATGGTGCTCGGCACCCCGGGGGCGTATGAGCCGAGCCAGGGTTTGTTGGCGAAGGCGTTCATCGTTGGGCCGGTTCGGGGGTCGGCGCCGTCTCCGGGTCGACCGCGAGCGTGCGGGCCGACGCGAGTTCGTCCTTGAGCGCGGCGACGAAGGCGTCGATGTCGGCCTCCTCGGTGTCGAAGCCGCACATCCAACGCACCTCGCCGGTTGCCGGGTTCCAGTCGTAGAAACGGAATGCCTCGCGCAGGCGGTCGGCGACGCCGGGCGGCAGCACCGCGAACACGGCGTTGGACTGGGTGGGCTGGCTGAAGGAGACGCCATCGATCGAGCCGTCCGCGATGCCGTCGTCGAGGGCGGTGCGCAGCCGGGTTGCCATGCCGTTCGCGTGGCCGGCGTTCCGCAACCAGAGGTCACCGTCGAGCAGCGCGATCAGCTGCGCCGAGATGAACCGCATCTTGGAGGCGAGCTGCATGTTGAGCTTGCGCAGGTAGACGAGGCCGGCGGATGCCTCGGGGTTGAGTACGACGATGCACTCGCCGTACATCATCCCGTTCTTGGTGCCGCCGAAGCTCAGCACGTCGACGCCGGCGTCGCGCGTGAACGCGCGGAACGGGGCGCCGAGCGCGGCGGCCGCATTGGAGAGGCGGGCGCCGTCCATGTGCAGGGTCATCCCGTTCGCGTGTGCGTGGTCGGCGATGGCCCGCACCTCCTCGATGCTGTACGCGGTGCCGAGCTCTGTGGTCTGGGTGATCGAGACGACGAGCGGCTGCGCGCGGTGCTCGTCGCCCCAGCCCCAGGCCTGCTGGTCGATCAGGGCGGGCGTGAGCTTGCCGTCTGGCGTGTCGATGGTGAGGAGCTTGATGCCGGCGACCTTTTCGGGGGCGCCGCCCTCGTCCGAGTTGATGTGCGCGGTCGAGGCGCAGATGACGGCGCCCCAGCGCGGCAGCATCGACTGCAGCCCGATCACGTTCGCGCCGGTGCCGTTGAAGACGGGGAAGGCCTCTGTGCCCTCGCCGAAGTGCCGCGCGAACACCTCCTGGAGGCGCTCGGTGTACACGTCTTCGCCATAGGAGATCTGGTGGGCGCCGTTGGCCCTGCCGATCGCCTCGAGGATCTCGGGGTGGACCCCGGAGTAGTTGTCCGAGGCGAAACCGCGCGAGGAAAGGTCATGGAGTTGAGTCACCCCTCCATCCTTGCGCATCCGGCTCCGCCGCCACTGTGAGATGTGCCCGCGGACCGTCTCCCGCGCATCCGCTCAGCCGCGGAGCGCCTCGCGGAAGGTGACCCGCGCGCCCATCCGGAGCAGCGAGTTCGCGTAGATGCGGGACCCGAGCAGGATCACGAGGGCGGTCGAGGCGAGCAGGATCGCGAGGGAGAGCAGGGGTTCCCACCAGGCTGCGGTGCCGAGGAAGATGCGCATCGGCATGCCGACCGGCGCCGAGAACGGAATGTAGGACATGATCGCGAGCACGGTGGGGTTGTCGTTGAACAGGATCACCAGGAAATAGGGAATCATCACGAGGACGAGCACGGGCGAGGTCGCCGAGCCGACGTCCTCCTGCCGGGACACCATCGACGCCGTTGCCGCGAACAGCGAGGCGAGCATCACGAACCCGAACGCGAAGAACACCGCGAACCAGACGAGCGCCGGGCCGATGTCGCCGAGCAGGACGTGCTGGCCGGTCACCGCCATGCCGATCGAGACGAGCAGGCCGATCGCGACGATCTGCCCGAAGGCCATGATGCTGTTGCCGACGACCTTGCCGGCGAGGAGCGCCCGCACCGGGATGGTCGTCATCAGGATCTCGACGACGCGGGTCTGTTTCTCCTCGACGACGCTCTGCGCGATCGTGGAGCCGAAGGTGATCGCCGACATGAAGAAGACGAGCCCGAAACCGATCGCGACGAGGTAGACGAGGCCCTCGCCCTGTCTCGACGGTTCGAGGAGGGTCACCTCGGGGCGGAGGCTGAGGACGCCGACGACCTCGAGCGGGGTCGCGGAGAGGGCGATCACCCGCAGGGGCAGCGGGTAGCCGGCCCGCGATTCCGCCGGCACGATCGCGGCGGTGACCGTGCCCGCCCGCACGAGGGCCTCGGCGGCGGCGGCATCGTCGGCCTCGACGGCGGTCAGAGTGCCGGCCTGGCGCACGACCTGCGCGGCGGCGGACCCGACCACGGCGACCTTGGGCAGGGTCTGGTTCTGGCTCGCGATACCGCCGGCGACGACGGACCCGATCGAGACGAGCAACAGGATGCCGGTGGAGATCAGGAAGGCCTTGCTTCGGAGCCGGGCCACGATCTCCCGGGTCGCCACGAGCCACACGCTCTGCCGAAGCGTCGGTGCCGGATGCCGGTCGGCCGTTCCCGATTGTGTGCTCACTGCACGACCTCCTTGAAGATGGTGGCGAGGCTCGGCCGCTGCTGGCTGAAAGTGAGGACCGGGCCGCGCTCGAGGGCGAGTCGGAGGACGGCCTGGCTCGCGGCATCCGTCTGGGCCTCGAAGACCGCGAAACCGCCGCTCACCTCGAGGACGTCGACGCCGGGCACCGCGCGGACCCAGCCGGCGTCGTCGCCGGTGCGGATCTCGAAGCGCGGGCTGCTGTGCCGCTCGCGAAGTTCCTCGCGGGGGCCGTTCGCGCGGATCTCGCCGCCGGCGATGATGACGAGGTCGTCGCAGAGGCGTTCGACGATGTCGAGCTGGTGCGAGGAGAACAGCACGGGGACGCCGCGCGCGGCGTAACCGCCGAGCACGCCCATCACAACCTCGACCGCGAGCGGGTCGAGTCCGGAGAACGGTTCGTCGAGAACGAGGAACTCGGGATCGTGCACGAGGGCCGCCGCGATCTGGGCACGCTGCTGGTTGCCGAGAGAGAGCGATTCGACGAGGTCGCCGCTGCGCTCGCCGAGGCCGAGGCTCTCGAGCAGCTCTGCGGCGTTGCGGCGGGCGGATGCGGGGGGCAGCCCGTGCAGGCGGGCCAGGTAGACGAGCTGCTCGCCGATCTTCATCTTGGGGTAGAGCCCGCGTTCCTCGGGCATGTAGCCGAAGCGGCGGCGGTCGTCCGCGGTCAGCGGTACCCCGTCCAGCCGGACGTCGCCGGAGTCGGACGACAGCACGCCGAGGATGATCCGCATCGCGGTGGTCTTGCCGGCGCCGTTCGCGCCGACGAAGCCGGTCAGGCGGCCGTCGGCGATGTCGAAGCTCACGTCGGTGAGCACCTGCCGGGTGCCGAACCGCTTACTGACGTGCTCGATCGAGAGCATGCCCCTCCTCCGTATGCATCATCACGCTAGCGCGAACCGTTGACGTCCGGGACGGCGCCGCCGGGGGAGGCTCCGAGGAGGCGGCGGGTGAGGGCGCCGCGGGCGGAGACCAGGGCATCGAGGGCCTCCGCGAGGTCCTCGTCCCGGGGCGGCCGGGCCGCCTCGGCGGCCAGCAGCACGGTGCGCCGCATGAGTTCCTTGGCGAAGGCTCCGGTCGCACCGTCGGCGCGAGCGGCGGCGACTCGGATCGCCTCGGAGGAGAGGGGCAGGTCGCCGGCATAGAGCTCGAAGAGTCGCCGCCGGGCCGCCGCATCGGGCAGCGGGATCTCCACGGCGAGGTCGACTCGGCCGGGGCGGTCGGCGAGGGCGCGCTCGAGCACGTCGACGCGGTTCGTCGTGAGCACGAAGGCCACGTCGGCATCGCCCTCAAGACCGTCGAGGGCATCGAGCATCGCGAACAGCAGCGGCTGGGGGCCCTGCGCCAGGGACCGGTCCTCTGCGATGAGGTCGACGTCTTCGAGCACGACGATGGCGGGCTGCATCGCGCGGGCGAGTTCCGCGGCCTGGGTGACGAACACGATGCTGTTGCCGGCCAGCACGACAGCGGTGACGCCGGGAGTGGCGCTGAGCAGGTGCCGTACCGTGAGGGTCTTCCCGGTGCCGGGAGGGCCGTACAGCAGGATGCCGCGCTTCAGGTGCTGCCCAGAGGCGCGCAGCGCCCGCCGGTGCGACCCGATGCCGACGACCTGGCGCAGGATCTCGTCGAGAACGCCCGGCGGCAGGATGACGTCCTCCACCGGGACCTCCGGGCGGGGCAGGAAGTCGGCGCCCGCGGCTCCCATGTTGTACTGGTTGCCGCTGAAGGACAGCACCTGTCCGCGCAGCACGCTGCGCTCGAGCATCAGGCGCCGGAGAGCGGAGAGGAACGCGGCGCTCCCGGCCTCGTCGACGGCGAGGATCTCGAGTCGAGCGTCCTGGCGGTTGAACTCGGGCCGGGAACCGCGTTGCAACACCGCGACCGGATGCCCGTCCACGGTCAGCAGGCGCACACCGAAAGAGACCACCCGACGCTCGCTGTCCGGGCCGGTCGCCGCTGAGATGTAGTCGACGGGCGCCGTGCCGTACTCGACGTAGGGGTTGCCGAGCAGCTCCTGGAAGGAGGAATGCTCCCGCTGCTGACCACCGGAGACCCCGAGCACCCGGGAACCGGGGCCGGCGGCGAGTTCGTCGAGGGCAATGTCCGCGTCGACCAGACGGTGGGCGGGCAGGTCCTCTGTGACGAGAGGGAGCGTCGTGACATCGACCTGGAGGAACTCCTGCACGAGAGTGCCGAGCGGTGTGCGCGCGGGCGCTGTGGGCCGTGGGGCGAGGATGAGTTCATCCATGAACCGCCGAACCGTGTCCAGGAATTCCGTTTGGCGATCGTCCATGGTGCGCTCCCCCGAGCCGTCGATGGTGCCGTGTGGTGCCGTATTGGTGCGGTCTGTGCGTTCAGGCTAGTGGTCGAGGGACCGGCAGGCCACTAACTGTGGCCGGTTCGGACAAGAGTGGCCGGGACACGGGCCGCAGTTGTCCGAAGCGGCCACAGTCGCGCAGGGATCAGGGACGGTCAGCCGAGGGGGATGCGGGTGTTGGTGACGGATGCCGCCGGAACGTCCCAGAGGGCGACGACCCGGTCGGCGAGCTCTGGTTCGAGGCCGTCGAGGGCGCGGACCACGAAGATCGCGGTCGCGGCGGTCTGGCCGCTCGGTGGGGCCGCCTTCGCGAAGCCGTGGCCGACGGCGCGGGTCCAGGTCTCCGCCGCCGACTTCGCCGCGGCGTAGTTCGCACCGCCGGGGGTGGGTGCCTCGACCGAGACCGACGAGACGATGGCGAGGCGGCCCGCCGGCGAGGCCAGCAGATCGGCATTGAAGGAGCGCGTCGTATTGCGCAGCGTAGACACGATATTCCGGTGCAGGAATGCCCAGTCCTCGTCTGACTGACCGGCGAGGCCGCCGCCCCCGCGCCAGCCGCCGACGAGGTGAATGAGCCCATCGATCATGCCGAGACCGGCATGGACGCGTTCGGCGAGGTCGGTGACGGCCACCACGTCGGCCAGGTCGCAGGTAAAGGGGATCGCGCCGGGCACGCCGTCGACAACCTCCGAGAGGCGCTGCGCATTCGAGCCGACGACGATCACTCGAGCCCCGGCCCCGGCCAGTGCCACGGAGACGGCCCGGCCGGCCGTGCTCGTCGCACCGGCGACGAGCACGGTGCGGCCGGCGACGAACCTGCGGGCGGCATCCGCTGCTTCGGTCATCGTCGCCGGCCCCGGCCTAGTCGCGCCCGGTGATGCCGGCCGTCGACTCGATGACGGTCTTCATCTTCTTGTCGAGCGCCTCGAAGAACATCGAGAGCGGGAACTCGTCGTCGAGCACGAGGTCGGTGTACCCCTTCGGCGGTCCGGCGAGCACGTCGAGAGGCAGCCCGCGCGCCCAGGTGGATGCCGGGTTCGGGGTGAGGGTCTCGGAGATCATCGCGTAGGCGGCGAGCCAGTGCGCCTTCTTCGGTCGGTCGATCGACGCCCAGTAGAGCTCGTCGATCCGGGCGCCCAGCGCGATCACGACGTCGGGGACGGCGTCCCAGTCGAGGCTGAGCGCGGTGTCCGTCCAGTGCAGCACGTGGTGCTGGTGCATCCACGCGAACAGCAGCTGGCCGCCAAGGCCGTCGTAGTTGCGCACCCGGCTCCCGCTGATCGCGAAGCGGAAGATCCGGTCGAAGATCACCGCGTACTGCACAAGGCTCGCGTGCCTGCGGGCTTCCGGGCTCGCGTTGTCGTCCCGCGCGATCGTGACCGACTCACGGAAGGCGGTGAGGTCGCAGCGCAGTTCCTCGAGGGAATAGAGGAAGAACGGCATCCGCTGCTTGATCATGAACGGGTCGAACGGGAGATCGCCGCGCATGTGGGTGCGGTCGTGGATCAGGTCCCACATCACGAAGGTTTCCTCGGTGAGGTGCTGGTCGTCGAGAAGTGCTGCGGCCTCGGCGGGCAGGTCGAGGCGGGTGATGGCGGATGCCGCGCCGACGACCCTGCGGAAGCGCGCGGCCTCACGGTCGGCGAAGATCGCACCCCAGGTGAAGGTCGGGATCTCGCGCATCGCGACCGTTTCGGGGAAGAGCACGGCGGAATTGGTGTCGTAACCGGGCGTGAAATCGAGGAACCGGATCGGCACGAACAGCTTGTTCGTGTACTGCTGCTCCAGCTCGGCGATGAACTCGGGCCAGATCACCTCGACCAGGACCGCCTCGACCAGGCGGTTCGTGCTGCCGTTCTGGGTGTACATCGGGAAGACGACGAGGTGACGGATTCCATCGGTGCGATGCAGCTGCGGCTGGAACTCCATGAGGGAGTCGAAGAAGTCGGGCACATCGAAGTCCTCGGCCGCCCAGCGGGCGAAGTCGCGGTCGAGCGCCGCGAGATAGCCGGCGTCGTGCGGGAAGTCCGGGGCGAGTTCCTCGATGGCCGAGCGAATCACGGCGACGTGGCCAGTGGCATCCGTGCGGTCGGCGGGCTCAGGGACCGAACCGTCCTTGGCCTGGATGGCCTGCATCGCGGTGGCGGCGGCCTTCAGTCGCAGCCACGCCGGCGACGTCGCGAGGTTCGCGGCGTCTTCGAGAACCTCGGGCTCACCGACCAGTGCATCTGCAATGTAATTCGACATGGGAACCTCCCGTCCTCGTGAGTGCCGCGGTCGCGGCGGTGTGAACGCACTTCTCTGCGCGAGCCCCCAGCGTATCCGGGGATAGACGGCGTTTTCATGCGGGCCGTCGCAGTGAATCGCCGTGTTCGGCCGGTTTCGCGCGTGAATAAGGCGCGCCGTGCAGGCCGGTGCCGCCCGTGGGGAGCTCGGGACGTGCGCCGGGTTCGCTCGCGATCTCCCACCGCGCTGTGCTGAAACGATTCAGGCTTCCTTCGCTCGG
The DNA here is from genome assembly GCF_035019865.1 of Cryobacterium sp. 10I5. Taxonomy (NCBI): domain Bacteria; kingdom Bacillati; phylum Actinomycetota; class Actinomycetes; order Micrococcales; family Microbacteriaceae; genus Cryobacterium; species Cryobacterium sp. 10I5. Next base: position 5,798 of record NZ_JASJVI010000094.1, on the reverse strand, counting down.
TGCGACGGCCGAAATTCATTCGGAGATGTGCACAAAAATCGTGTACGTTGCTAATGATGTGTGAAAACCCACACGACTTTCTCAGCCGGCCCACACGGTCGCCCTGAGCCGTGCCACCGGTGACACACGTTCTTAATCCACACCCAAAGGAGTCCAAGGTGGCGTCGAAACCTGCTGCAGAGATTATTCAAAGTATCGGAGGTGCCGGAAACGTCGTGGGTCTCACCCATTGCGCCACCCGGCTCCGCTTCCAGCTCAAGGATGCATCCGGTATCGACCAGGCGGCCGTCGAGGCGATTCCCGCCGTACTGGGCGCCGTCCCCCAGACCGGGGAACGCTACCAGGTCGTCATTGGTGGAGCGGTTGAGACCGTCTACAACGAAATTATGGCCCTCCCCGAAATGAAGCGGATCAGCTCCGGCGGATCCAGCGAGGGCGACTCCATCGCCGACATGAAGGCCGCGGGGAAGGCAAAGGGACCGCGCGGAAAGTTCGCCGCCCTCGACACGTTCTTCGAGGTCCTGTCCGACTCGTTCCGTCCCATCCTCGGTGCGCTGCTGGGCGCGTCGCTGTTCATCACCTTCATGGCCTTGATGGCGACCCTCGGTGTCATCCCGGCCTGGAACGCGCCCGGCGTGACCCTTGACCCGTCCTGGCAGTTCGTGAACCTGATGTGGCAGGGCGTTTTCGTCTTCCTGCCGCTGATGGTCGCATACAACGCCTCCAAGAGGATGGGCGCCGACCCGTGGGTCGGCTTCGGCATCATGGCCGTCGTCATGCTCCCCGGCTTCACGGCCCTGGGGAAGACCGATGGTGCGGAGTCCGTCTTCGGCGGCCACGCATCCGTCGTGCAGATCTTCGGACTGCCGCTGACCGTGTTCGACTACAGCTCGCAGGTGTTCCCGCCGCTGCTGATGGCCGGAGTGCTCGCCGCCCTGACCGTGCTCTTGAAGAAGATCATTCCGTCCAGCGTCCAGCTGATCTTCGTGCCGTTCATCAGCATGCTCATCATGATCCCGCTGACCGCCTTCCTCATCGGCCCGATCGGTGTGTACGGCGGAGCCGGACTCGGTAACTTCCTCAAGTCGATCAACGATTTCTCGCCGTTCATCTTCGCGGTCGTCATCCCGCTGGCCTACCCGTTCATGGTTCCGCTCGGCCTGCACTGGCCGCTGAACGCGATCATGCTGCTCAACATCCAGTCCCTCGGGTTTGACTTCATCCAGGGCCCGATGGGCGCCTGGAACTTCGCGTGCTTCGGTGCGACTGCCGGTGTGCTCTTCCTCGCCATTCGCGAGAAGGACCGCTTGATGAAGCAGACCGCGACGGGCGCTCTCGCTGCCGGTCTCCTCGGCGGTATTTCCGAACCGTCTCTCTACGGAATCCACCTGCGGTTCAAGCGCATCTACCCGCGCATGCTCATCGGTTGCCTCGTCGGTGGCGTCATCATCGGGCTCGGCGGCGGCGTCAAGACCAGCGCATTCGTCTTCACCTCGCTGTTGACCATCCCCGCGTTCGACAACATCCCGCTGTACACGATCGCCATCGCTGCAGCCTTCTTCACCGCGATGATCCTCGTCATCCTCTCCGGCTACCAGACGCCGGAACAGAAGGCGGAAGTTGCCGCCCAGGTCGCGGACGAGGAAGCCGCAGCGGGCAAGAAGTCCGCACACGTCGCATCCGTCGCAGCACCGGTTGCCGCCGGTACCGCGCACGCGGCTACGGCGACCGTACCGAGCACAGGAACGGCGACCGCAGTGGCCACCCTCCTGGCCACGATCGGTTCGCCCGTCGCCGGCATCGTCGTTCCCCTCGACGAGGTCCCTGACCCCGTCTTCAGCAAGGGAATCGTCGGCCCCGGCGTCGGAATCGACCCGACAGAGGACACCGTCTACGCCCCCGCGGCCGGCAAGGTCCTCGTTGCGCAGCCGACCGGCCACGCCTTCGGGCTGCTGCTCGACAGCGGCGTCGAACTGCTCATCCACGTGGGCATCGACACCGTGAACCTCGCAGGCAAGGGATTCGACGTGAAGGTCGCCGCTGGCGACCGGGTCGAAGCCGGCACCCCGCTGGTGACCTTCGACCGCGCGGTCATCGAGGCAGCCGGCTACTCGCTGGTCACCCCGGTGCTCGTCACGAACGCCCGCAAGTTCGGGTCCGTTGACCCGGCCGCTTCCGGTCACGTTCAGGTCGGCAGCCCGCTGCTGACTGTGGGCGCCAAGTAACGGTCACCGTTCGCTAGACCGCTTCACCGTTTCACCGCACAAGGCGGGCAGAGAATTCTCTGCCCGCCTTGTGTTTTTTGAGTCAGGGGCGCTCAGGGGCGGATGCCGCGCGCAGCCGCCAGAGCGAGGTCACCTCTGCGGCCCTCGCCCCGTGCAGCGGGTCGTCGGCGTCGGCCGCCTTCCGGTGCACGGGCTTCGTGTCGAGGCGTGCGACGACCTCGAGGCCGGCGTCGTCGAACTGGTCGAGCAGGGCGTCCCTGGATCGCAGCCCGAGGTGCTCTGCGATGTCGGAGAGCACGAGCCAGCCCTCGCCTCCGGGTGCGAGATGGCTCGCGAGGCCGGACAGGAAGCCCTGCAGCATCTGCCCGTCCGGATCGTAGACGGCATGGTCGGTCGCGGTGACGGCGGCTCCGGGGATCCACGGCGGATTGCAGACGATCAGGGCGGCCAGTCCCGACGGGAACAGGTCGGTGTCCTCGATCGTGACCGTGTCTGTGAGGCCGAGCCGTGCCACGTTTTCTCGTGCGCAGGCCAGTGCGCGCGGGGCCGTGTCCGTGCCGATCACACGGTCGAAGCCACGGCCGGCGAGGATCGCGGCGATCACGCCGGTGCCGGTGCCGATGTCGAAGGCGGTGCGGGAGGCGTCCGCTGCCGCGCTCGTGGTCTCTGTCCCAGTGGCCGCAGTCGACACGGGAAGCGGGGCGGCGAGCACGAGGTCGAGATACTCGCCGCGCACGGGCGAGAAGACGCCGTAGTGCGCGTGGATGCTGCCGCCGAGCGCTGGGACGTTGACGCCCTTGACCCGCCACTCATGGGCGCCCATCACGCCGAGCAGCTCGCGCAGTGACGTCACAGTGGGGGTGTGGCCGGCCGGTCCGTAGGTCTCGAGGCACGCGGCGCGGGCATCGGGCGCGCGGCGCAGGGTGATCGTATAGTCGGCGTCGAGGGGAATGAGTACGAGGCCGAGCAGCCGGGCACGCTCGTGGGCGTCGGCCCTGGTTCGCTCGAAGAGGGCGGCCGGGCCGTGGCGTGGCGGATGCGTGCGGCGGCGTGCGGCGTCGATGTGGTCGATCCGCCGGGCGAGCGCGCCGAGCAACTGCCGGGCGTTCTGAAAGTCGCCGGCCCACAGCATCCCGGTGCCCGCCTTGGCGAGGCGATAGGCAGCGTCTGCGGTCATCCGGTCGTCCGCGACCACGACGGTCTCCGGTGCGGGCCAGTGGTTCTCGGAATGCCAGCCGGTGATCGAGGGCGACGGATGCGTGAGATCGGTGGGCTTCTGCGGCGTGCGGGACATGCGGTCCGCTCCTGTGACACGAACATCGGTAGCAGGGCCTTCGACGCTCGTGCGCGCGGGACTCGTCCCCCCGGACGAGTGCCGGCGGTCTCTCCCGAGTATCGCAGCCACCGGGCGGGGCCGCTACCGGAGGGCGGGCATGACCTCGCGTTCGAACAGTTCGATCCCGGAGCGGTCATATGCCGCCTCGGGAAAGTAGTGGATGGCGTAGCCGAGGCCGCGGTCCTTCATGCCGTTCAGGCGATCGACGATCTGGGCGGGGGTGCCGACGCCTTGCGCGGTTCCGTTACGGTACTCCGCCATGAACGCCTCAGCACCCGGGGCGCCGAGGTAGGGCGTCACGCGGGCTTCGATGGCGTCGAGCCGGTCGGCGACCTCCGCTTCCGTCTCCCCGATCACGGTGTTGTAGTTGGCCGACCGGGTGATGGCGCCGAAGTCTGTTCCCAGGGCGGCGCAGTGCGCAGCGAGCAGTTCGCTCTTATGCGTGAAGCCCTCGGGTGAGCCATCGAAGTTCGTGTAGTTCGCGTATTGGGCCGCGATTCGCAGTGTCACCTTTTCGCCGCCCCCTGCGATCCAGATCGGGATGCCGCCGTCCTGCAGGGGGAGCGGGCGCACGATCGCGCCGTCCACCTGGTAGTGCGCGCCGTCGAGGGTCGCAGTGCCGGTGGTCCAGGCCTGGCGCATGATTTCGACACCCTCCTCGAGTCGGGCCAGCCGTTCGCCGGGGCGGGGGAAACCGTAGCCGTATGCCCGCCACTCGTGCTCGTACCAGCCGGCGCCGATTCCCATCTCGACGCGGCCGCCGGAGATGATGTCGATCGTCGCTGCGACCTTCGCGAGGTAGGCCGGGTTCCGGTAGCTCATGCACGTGCACATCTGGCCGAGGCGCACCCGACTGGTCGTGGCCGCGAACGCGCTCATCAGGGTCCACGCCTCGTGGGTGGCCTGCTCGCTCGGAACGGGAACGGTGTGGAAGTGGTCGTACACCCAGATCGATTCCCAGTCGGCGGCATCCGCGTGGGATGCGAGGCCGCTCATCGTGGCCCACTGGCTGGCCGGATCGATGCCCACGAGATCGTGACGCCAGCCCTGGGGTATGAAGAGTCCGAATCGCATGAGCAGAGCCTACGCCGGGAGGGTGCGACCGGGCGGGGTCCCGGCCTGTTCCGATCGGCAGTTGACAGCGCAGCCGCCACCGTCTTAGGATGGAAACGTTTCCATGGAATCGTTTCCACGACGCACGGCCCGATCACACAATGAGGTGAGCATGATGAACGCGATCACGATCCGCGAGGTCGCAGCGCTCGCCGGCGTCTCCGTCGCCACCGCCTCCCGGGTGCTCTCCGGCAACCCGGCCACCTCGCCGACCTCGAGGGCACGCGTTGCCTCGGCCGCTGCGGAACTCGACTTCCGGCCGAACGCCCAGGCCCGCGCGCTGCGCGGAGCCCGGACGAACGCCCTGGGCCTCCTGGTTTCCGACGTGCGGAACCCCTTCTTCGCCGACCTCGCCCACACCGTGGAACAGGCGGCCAACCTGCACGGCTTCGTGACCCTGCTCGGCAATGCCAACGAAAGCGCTGACCAGCAGGACCGGTACCTCGACACCCTGATCTCGCGGAGGGTCGACGGCATCATCCTCGCCCCCGTCGGGGCGGAGAGCGACAGCATCCGCGCTCTCATCGCCCGCGAGATCCCCACCGTCTTCGTCGACCGCACGATCGCGGGCATGGACGTGCCGAGCGTGACGACGGACGGAACCGCCGGCATCCGCCAGGCCGTTGAGCACCTCGCGGCAGGCGGCCACACCCGGATCGGCTACATCTCCGGCCCGCAGGCCAGCTCGACCGGTCGCGACCGGTTCGCCGCGTTCACCCGGTGCGTCGCCGAGAACGGCCTGAGCGCCGACCCCGAACTCGTCTACTTCGGCGACTACCAGGCGGCAAGCGGCTCGGCCGGAGTGCACGCCCTGCTTGACCTCAGCGAGCCGCCGACCGCCCTGCTCGTCGCCGACAGCCTGATGGCCGTCGGCGCCATCGCCGGCCTGCACGACCGCGGGGTGCGGCTCGGCGTCGACCTCGCCATGGTCGCCTTCGACGACGTCGAGTGGTTCGCGCTGCTCAACCCCGCCCTGAGCGTCATCTCGCACAGCGTCGCGGAGATGGGCCGCACCGCCGTCGACCTCCTGCTTCAGGTCATCGACGGAGGCACCCCTGCCTCGGTCGTGCTGCCGAGCGAACTGATCATCCGGGCGTCGTCAGCACCCGCCGGAACACCGGCAC
>NZ_JASJVI010000093.1:0-14708 GCF_035019865.1 Cryobacterium sp. 10I5 | reverse complement strand
ATTCCTGCCGAGGTCGCCCAGTGGAACGGGCGACCCCGGCGTGAATGGCGATTCTCGGCGGTGTTGCGACGGGCGGGCGGGGTCTAGGCGCCCCAGCCGGCCTGGGTGCCGCCGACACGTTCGTCGCGGATTCTCTCCTGGTAACCGGATGCCTCGAACGCCTTCATGGGGTCGGCCGGAAGCGCGCGGGACTCGCGCCACGCGGCGAGGTCGGCGCGGACATCCGTGTAGAAGGCGTCCATCATGATGCCGTTGGCGCCGAGGACATCGCCCGCTTCCTGGGCCGCCGTCAGGGCGGCCCGGTCGACACTGAGGGCGCGGGCGGTCATTTCCTGCACGTTGAGCACGGAACGGATCTGCCCCGGGATCTTCTCCTCGACGTTGTGGCACTGGTCGAGCATGAACGCGACCGTGGAGTCGGGTCCGTAGCCGCCGCCGCGGATGACCTCGTAGAGGATCCGGAACAGCTGGAACGGGTCCGCGGCGCCGACGATGAGGTCGTCGTCGGCGTAGAAGCGGGAGTTGAAGTCGAAGGAACCGAGCTTGCCCAGCCGGAGGAGCTGGGCGACGATGAACTCGATGTTCGTGCCCGGGGCGTGGTGCCCGGTGTCCAGGCACACCATGGCCTTGTCGCCGAGGGCGGAGACCTGGGCGTAGCTGGTTCCCCAGTCGGGGACGTCGGTGTGATAGAACGCCGGCTCGAAGAACTTGTACTCGAGCACGAGGCGCTGGTCGTCGCCAAGACGGGCGTAGATCGTGGCGAGCGACTCGGCGAGGCGGTCCTGGCGGCCGCGGATATCGCCCTGGCCGGGGTAGTTGGTGCCGTCGGCTAGCCAGATCTTCAGGTCGGTCGAGCCGGTCTGGTTCATCACGTCGATGCAGTCGAAGTGGTGGTCGATCGCCATCTGGCGCACCCGGGGATCGAGGTGCGTCAGACTGCCGAACTTGTAGGCGTCATCCTGGAAGGTGTTCGAGTTGACCGTGCCGAGCGCGAGGCCCTTGTCGCCGGCGAACTCGCGCAGGTCGGTGTAGTCCTCGACCTTGTCCCACGGGATGTGCAGGGCCACCTTCGGCGAAAGGCCCGTGACCCTGTGCACCTGCGCGGCGTCGGAGATCTTCTCCTGGATGGTGCGCGGCGTGCCGGGCGTGCCGAAGACCTTGAACCGGGTGCCCGAGTTACCGAAGGCCCAGGACGGCAGTTCGATGACCTGCCCCTCGAGCTGGGTCAGGACGGAAGGGCTGATGCTCACGTTGTGCTTCTTTCGGTCGGGGCAGCGGATGCCGCGGCGAGGGCGTCGAGTTGGTCTTCCAGATTGAAGATCTCGGTCAGTTGGAGGAAACCGGTGTCTGGGGCACCGTCGAGGGCGACGAAGAAGTCACCCATCTCGGCCTGCCAGCGCGCGTTGACCTCGGTCGCGGCCATGCCGGCCTGAGCCGCGGCGAGACTCGCGGTCTCGAAGTAGCCGATCAGGAGGCCGTCGTCACGCAAGAAAATGGAGTAGTTGTTCCAGCCGGTGCTCTTGAGGGCCAGCAGCATGTCCGGCCAGACGGCGGCGTGGCGACGTCGATATTCTGGGATCAGCTCCGGCTTGACCTGGAGCTGGAAGCACACGCGGTGCTGGGTGTCGCTGCTCGACATTGAGGTTCCTTGCTGGTTCGGTATTCACGAATGAATCGATTCAATCTACCCGGTGCGGGTCGCGCGGCGCAAGGCGATCAGGACAACGTCACGTGCCGATGCTCGATGCCGAGCAGGTTCGCGGCGGCCCCGATATCGGCCGCACGGTGTCCGACGCACAGTGCCCAGTGATGGCCGATCCCGGTCTGGGACCACTCGTCGACCCACCGGCCGGGGTCCCCGCCGAAGTCGACGCGGGAGGTCGTGTTCCCGATGGCGAGGAGCGGGCCGGGCTTCACCTCCCCCTCACTCGTGATGAAGACGAAGCTCCCGTCCGGGTCCTGGCCGAGACCGAAGGTCGTGACCGGGCCCGCCTTCACATCGAATTCAACAGACACGCCCCATCCGCGTTTGCCGTGATAGACGCCCAGCCCTCTCAGGAGGGGCACAGCCGAGCTCACCGCGAGGTGCGCCGGACCATCGTGCCCCATCTCCACGACATTGTCGAAGAAATTGAGCGCCTGGATCTCGGTGAATGAGCCCCCGGCTCCGATTGCGTGAGCGGCCAGTTGCGCGATCGACGTGCGGAGCTCGTACTCTCCCGCCATCGGAACGCCCCGCGCCGTCAGAATCGAGGAGCCCAGGATCATGCCAGCGCCGAGCCGCTCGTGCAGCTCGCCGGCCAGACCGCGGTGATAGTAGGCGATGGTGTCGAGGTCGAAATCGTCCACGAGCCGATCCAGCCCGACGGAAACCCGGGCACCCCACGCGAAGTCCTCGTCCAGCACGGACTCGTCGATGTCGAACAGCTTCCTGGCCAGGTCCATCCGGTCGGCGACCTGGGTGTCGGTCACCTGATTCACCCGCTCGCGCAGGTCGTCGAACTCGAGCACCTCGACGTGGGATCCGAACGTGGTCGCCACCCGGGTCAGGTCAGTCGACACGTCCAGCATCCCCGGATACAGGTGCCCCATCAGGCCGTGCCGTGCGTTCCGCAGCAGGGAACGCACCCCGGCGGCGTGCACCCATTGGTCGATCCGCGCCCAGGCCGATTCTTGTCTGAGGTAGCCGGAGACCGACCGGAACGGGATGCCCGCCCGACGGAAGACGTTGGCGACCTCCGGCACCGGACACTGCCCGCAATACGCGAGCCATTTCCCGGTGTCGAACGTGGCATGGTCCATGGCTTCGGTCGGTTGCAGGTCGATCACGAGCACGGGGGTCTTGGCCTTCTGCGCGATCGGCAGCACCATCGACGAGGTCAGGTAGGTCGCGAGGAAGACGACGATCAGGTCGCAATCCGCCTGGCGCAGCTTCTCCGCCGCGATGCCGGCGTCCTGAGCATCGGACACGAATCCGGCATCGATGACCTCGGCATCGAGCCGGTTGAACCGCTCTGTCACGTACCGGGCGGATGCCTGCAATTGCGGGAGCAGGTCGGGGAACTGAGGCCAGTACGCGCCCAGACCGCCCGACACCAGACCGATGCGCGTGGGCTTGCGCTTCTTCGGCTCGAGCAGCGCGCCGGCCGAAGGACCGAGATTCTGGATCATGGGTGAAGACTCCTGCGTCTGGCCGGGCCGGCCGAAAGGTGGGCCGGCCGAAAGGTGGGCCGGCCGAAAGGTGGGGTGGGGCGGATGCCGGGCATCCGCCCCACGTGTGCACTACTTGTGCTGCTGGTGCTGCTGGTACTGCCGCCCGTCAGGGCCGACCGTCGACCTAGAAGTCGTACTGGTCGATGTTGTCCTTCGTGAACGTGGTCGGCGGGCCGACGACAACAAGGCCGTCTGCGCCGACCTTTTTCTCACCCAGCGCGCCGGCGGTGAAGGTGTCGCCTTCCTTGCCGGTGATCGTGCCGTCGACGAGTGCCTTCCCGGCGAACGCGGCGACGTAGCCCAGCTGCGCCGGGTCCCAGAGGGCGAACGCGGTGACGGTGCCGTCCTTGACGAAGGGGCGCATTTCGTTCGGCAGGCCGAGTCCGGTCAGCGCGACCTTGCCCTTGTACTCCGACGTGGAGAGGTAGCGGGCCGTGGCGGCGATGCCGACCGTCGTGGGCGAGATGATGCCCTTCAGGTTGGGGTGCGCCTGCAGCAGGCCCTGGGCTTCCTGGAACGACTTGGTGTCATCGTCATCGCCGTAGACCTTGGCGACGAGCTTGATGTCCTTGTACGCGGGGTTGGAGGCGAGCTCCTCCTCCATGAACTTGATCCACCCGTTCTGGTTGGTCGCGTTCGCGGTCGCGGAGAGGATCGCGATCTCACCCGAGCCGCCGATCTGATCGGAGATCAGCTTGGTCTGGATGAGTGCGACATCCTTGGCCACGACCTGGCTGATGAACACGTCGCGATACTTGGGGTTCGTGTCCGAGTCGAATGCGACGATCTTCGCTCCGCCCGCGCGAGCCTCGGTGAGTGCCGGGCCGACGGCGTCGGGGTCGTTCGCGGCGATGACGATGACCTTCGTGCCGGCCTGGGTCTCCGCGTTGATGAAGGAGACCTGGCTGGACGCGCTGGCCTCGAGCGGGCCGACGACCTGGGTGGCGCCGAATCCCGCCTCCGTCGCGCCCTTCTTGCCGCCGCCGAGGACGACGTCGGTGTACGGGTTGTTGAGCTGCTTGGGGATGAACGTGATGCTGAGATCACCGGCGGCCGCGCCCGCGGTGCCCGTGCTGGTCGAGCTGCTACCGGAGGCGCAGCCCGTCGCGAGGAGTGCGACGGTCGCGGCAACCGCTGCGACCGAGACGAGGCGACGGGCCGCCGTGCCTTTCCTACCGTGATTGCGAATGAACTCCATTGTCATTTCCTTTCCGGAACGCCGGATGCTGTGGCGTTGGTTGCTCCCGAGGCGGGTACCTGGGGAAGTGTGTTGTGCAGCCGTCTCGACTGCCGCCACGCTTTGATGGCGGCGTAGACATTCGGTGTGACGACGGATGCGATGAGCAGCGTTCCCGTGACGATGATCAGGACCACGTCGGAGATTCGCTCGAGGCGCAAGGAGAAGTTGATGGTGCCAATGAGGAGCACGCCGGCGATCACGCCCGGTATCGAGCCCTTGCCGCCGAAGATCGACACCCCGCCGAGCAGCACGGCCGCGATGACCGTGAGTTCGAGGCCGGTCGCGTTGTCACTGCGGGCGCTCGAGTAGCGGAGCGTCCAGAAGATGCCGGCGAGCGCGGAGACCGTGCCGGTGCCGACGTAGAGCCAGAACTTGGCCCTGGCCACCCGGATGCCGACGAACGTCGCGGCCTCTGTGCTGAAGCCGAGGGCGTACAGTCCGCGACCGAAGGGGGTCAGGTGCAGGAGCACGCCGAAGAACAGGGCGACCACGGCGACAGGGATCATCATGGTGGGAATGCCCGTGCCGCCGAGCTTCGAGGTGAAGAACGCGGTGAGTTCCGGCGGGAAGTTCGCAATGGCATTGTCGCCGATCACGACGAGTGCGAGGCCTCGGTAGAGCGCGAGGGTACCGATCGTCACCGCGAGCGAGGGCAGTCCGACCACCGCGATCAGAAAACCGTTGAACGCACCCGCAAGCACGCCGGCGAGCACGCAGACGACCAGGACCACCTCGATCGGGATGCCGGCAGCCCACAGCACGCCCATCAGCGCGCTCGTCAGTCCCGCGACGCTCGCGACGGAGAGGTCGATTTCGCCGGTGATGATGACGAGGGTCATCGGCATCGCGATCAGGAGCACCGGGATCACATCGAGCAAGAGGAAGCCGACCGTCACCGGCGTCGCGAAACGCGGAATGGCGATGCTCGCGTAGAGCACGAAGACGATGAGCGCGTAGATCATGATCGCGTCGCGGCCCAGGAACACGCGTGCCGCACCGGTTCGTCCCTTCGGGACGGAAGCCAGTGTCTTGTCGGTGGAGATCAGCCGGGTGTCGAGGGCGGTGATCCGGTCGGGGCCGGCCGGTGCCGGGGACTGCTTGGTGTGGTTAGACATCGCGGGCCTCACTGATTCGGAGCTTTCGGGCCGTCCGCACGCTGGCGATCCGGTCGATGATGACGGCGCTGAGGATGAGCATGCCGACAATGGCCTGCTGCCAGAACTTGTCGACCCGCACGGCCGTGAGTGCGCTCGTGATCGTCGTGAGGAGCAGGGCGCCGATTGCCGCCCCGACGACCGAGCCGCTGCCGCCCGAGATCGCGACCCCGCCGACGACGGCGGCCGCGACGACCGCAAGCTCGAGCCCGGTTCCCGTCGTCGCGCCGACCGAGTTGAAGCGACTCGCGTAGAGCACGCCGGCGAGACCGGCCAGAACGCCGTTGAAGAGGAAGGCCAGCAACACGCGCCGGCTCACGGGGATACCGAAGAGCAACGCTGCGTCCGGGTCTGAGCCGATCGCGTAGAGGTCGCGGCCCGCGCGGACCCCGTTCAGGTAGATCGCGACGATGGCAATGACGACGACCGCGATGAGGGTGATCAGCGGAAACCCGAACACGGTGTCCACGGACAGCGATCCGAAGGCTTCTGGCCGGTCACCGGCGAAGTACTGCGTGCCACCGGCCCAGGAGTTGTTGATGCCCCGGTAGATATAGAGGGTGCCGAGCGTGATCACGAGCGCTGGCACCTTGGCGACCGTGACCAGGATGCCGTTGATCGCGCCGAGAATGGCGCCGAGCAGCATGCCCGCGACGAAAACCACGACGATCGGGATCCCCGGCACATTCGCGAACAGGGTGCCGGTCCCAAAGGCGACGAGGCCGAGGATGGAACCGACAGAGAGGTCGACGTTTCGGGTGATGATGACGAGGGCCTGGCCGACCGCGAGGATCATCACGATGGTGGCGTTCAGGAGCAGGTCCTTCACGCCCTGGGGGCTCAGGAACAACGGGTTCGCGATCGTCGTGATGACGACGAGGGCGATCAGGGCGAGCGTGACGGGCAGTTCACGCAGGCGGAGGAGTGCGCCGAGACGGCCCGACCTCGCGCCGTCGGTGCGCTCGCTCTTGCCGGGGGGCACGGTCGGGGCAATGGTCATTGAGTGCGCTCCAGTGACGCGGTGGCCGCGTGCATGATCGATTCGGGGGTGGCTTCCGCACGGCTCAACTCGGCCGTGATCCGGCCCTCGTGCATGACGAGAACACGATCGGCCATGCCGAGAACCTCGGGCAGTTCGCTCGAGATCATCAGGATCGCGATGCCGCGACCGGCGAGGTCGGAGATGAGCCGATGGACCTCGCTCTTGGTTCCCACGTCGATGCCTCGGGTCGGCTCGTCGACGATCAGGAACTTCGGGTCGGTGGCGAGCCACTTGGCGAGCACGACCTTCTGCTGGTTTCCACCGGAGAGAGTGGAGACGGCGTACTCCTGGGAGGTCGTCTTCACGTGCAGGCGCGCACTCCACTCGGCGGCGGCCTTGCGTTCGGCCCGGACGTCGATGATTCCGAAGCGGGCGAGCCGGTCGCGCAGTGTGAGCGCCGTGTTGCGGGCGACCGAGAGGTCCATCACGAGTCCCTGCTTACGCCGATCCTCCGGGACGAACCCCATGCCGGCGTCGATCGAGGCCTTGGGGTTGTGCGGCTTGAGGCGTGTGCCCAGGAACTCGACGGAGCCACGGTCATACGGATCGATCCCGAAGACCGCTCGCGCCACTTCGGTGCGGCCGGCGCCGACGAGGCCGGCGAGGCCGACGACTTCGCCGGCCTTCACCTCGAAGCTGATGTCCGAGAACACACCGGCGCGACCGAGCCCCCTGACGCTCAGGACGGTATCGCCGACCGGAGCCGCCGTCTTGGGAAAGAGCGCCCCGACGTCGCGGCCGACCATCTCGCGAACGATGGCGTCGACCGTCACATCCTTTGTGACGTGGGTGGCGATGTAGCGGCCGTCGCGCATCACCGTGATCCGGTCGCAGAGGTCGAAGACCTCATCGAAGCGGTGTGAGATGAACAGGATGCCCGCGCCATTGGCGCGCAGATTGCGTGCGACCTGGAACAGCCGCTCGACCTCAACACCGGAAAGCGCTGCAGTCGGCTCATCCATGATGAGTATCTTGGCGTCGAGGGAGATTGCCTTGGCGATCTCGATGATCTGCTGGTCGGCGATCGACAGCCCCTCTGCGACCCGATCGGGGTCGATCCGTACGCCGAGCTGTTCGAAGAGCTTGCGCGCGGCCGACCGCATCGCGGCCCGGCTGATCAGCCCGAGGCGACCTTTCGGCTGTCGCCCGATGAAGATGTTCTCGGCGACGGTGATATCGGGGAAAAGGGTGGGCTCCTGGTAGATGACGGAGATTCCGACCGCCTTGCTGTCGGCGACGTTGCGGAACACGACCGGCCGCCCGTCGACCCGGAACTCGCCGGCGTCGAGGTGGTACAACCCCGCGAGAATCTTCACGAGGGTGGACTTGCCTGCCCCGTTTTCGCCGACCAGGGCGTGGATCTCACCGGGGAGGATTTCAATGGTTCCTTCGGCGAGAGCGACGACCGGGCCGAAGGCTTTGACCGCGCCGCGCAGGGCGAGCCTCGGTTCGAGCGCCTCACCGGGTGGTGTGCTGGTTTCACTTGGGCTGGCGATGTTCGTGCCTCCACGTTGAGGGTGAATCGTTTCAGGACCGTGCAGAGTTGAATATAGAACCAGTTCCGAACATCCGTCAATATCCAAAATCCGGCAGTGCCGGAACGTGATTGAAACGAGACACTCGCAGCCGTCGACCCGATGATTCGTTTCAACCCCGCGGACCGGGTGTTCTAGACTTCTGTCAAGCGCAAGGGTGCGCAACATATTTGAGCGAAAGAGTGCACGTGGCAGCGATCAGCGTACGAGACGTAGCGGCCAGTGCCGGCGTGTCCGTCGGCACGGTGTCGAACGTGCTCAATCGTCCGGACAAGGTATCCCCGAGCACCGTCGAACGCGTCCAGGCGGCGATCAGCCAGCTCGGTTTCGTGCGCAACGACGCAGCCCGCCAACTCCGCGCCGGACGTAGCCGGAGCATCGGCCTCGTCGTCCTCGACGTCGCCAACCCCTTCTTCACGGATGTCGCGCGCGGCGCCGAAGACCGCGCCGCCGAGGACGGCCTCACGGTCCTCCTGGGCAACAGCGACGAGAACCCGGGGCGCCAGAGCGCCTACCTCGACCTCTTCGAGGAACAGAGGGTGCATGGCGTGCTCATCTCGCCCCTCGGGGACGTGGGCGACCGCCTCTCGCGGCTTCGCGCCCGCGGGACACCGACCGTGCTCGTGGACCGTGAGATCGCCGACCGGAGCTTCTCGTCCGTCGCCGTCGACGACGTGGCCGGCGGATACCTCGCGGTGAGCCACCTCGCGGCCATCGGACGCACCCGGATCGCCTTCGTCGGCGGCCCCCACAGCATCCGCCAGGTCGTCGACCGGCTCGAGGGAGCGCGCAAGGCCGTTGCCGAGCACCCGGGCGTCGTCCTCGAGACGATCGACACGGAGTCGCTCTCCGTTCTGCAGGGGCGCTCCGTCGGCGAGAAGCTGCTCGCCCGCCCGGCAGGCGAACGCCCGGACGCGGTGTTCGCGGCCAACGACCTGCTCGCGATGGGCGTGCTCCAGGCGTTGAATATGCTCGGTGACGTACGCGTCCCCCGCGACATCGCCCTGATCGGCTACGACGACATCGCCTTCGCGTCCGCGGCCGTTGTCCCGCTGTCGTCGATCCGCCAGCCGAGCGCCCTGATCGGGTACACGGCCGTCGACCTGCTGCTGCGCGAGGCGGAGGGCGGCGAGGACTTCGAGCACGAGCAGATCCAGTTCCAGCCCGAACTCATCGTGCGCGCGTCGACAGCCGGCTGAGCGCGGGACATCCGCCCGCCCACCCGCACACCCGCACGCACGAAATCGCCGAGTGTCGCCGTCCCTGCCGAGGATCGCCCGCATAGCGGCGACTCTGGGCGGCTACGGCGACACTCGGCGGATGGTGCGCGACGAGTACCCGGGTGCGGCTAGAAGTGCATGTTCATCGCGACCGGTTCCCCGACGACAGCCGTTGCGAGGACGGACTCCTCGGCCACGACGTCTTCCGGGTAGCGTTCGGCTTCGATCTGCTGGAGGCTCTTGCCCTGGGTGTGCGGCGCCCAGACGGCTCCGACCACGAGCGAGACGGCGAGGAAGCCGATCAGGATGAGTCCGAGCCAGGACAGCCCGATCGAGGTCAGCAGGATCGGGAAGACCATGCTGAGCAGGCCGACCATGATCCGGGCGACGAAGAACAGGATGCCCTGCGCGCTTGCCCGGTACTCGGTCGCGAAGAGCTCACTGGCCCAGAGGCCGTAGAAGGCCTGTGCGCCGATGCCGGCTGCGACGCCCCAGAGCACGGCGAAGGAAAGCAGCGCCGGCATGGTCGGTTCGGCGAACACGAGCACGGCCCAGGCCGCGATGCCGAGAAGCGAACCGACGATGTAGAGGATGCGGCGGTTGAACCTGTCGGCGAGGCGCATGAAGCCGAAGTAGGTCGTGGCCACGGTGAGGCCCCAGACGAGCGCCTGCAGCAGGTACTGCTCGGTCGCGCTCTCAACACCGGCGGCGGCATACACCCGCGGCATGAAGATCCCGGCCTGTCCGGCGACTATATTCCAGAACGAGTACACGCCGATCAGGAAGAAGATCGCGGTGATGTTCGCCTTCTTGCCGAAGAGAGCCTTGACGCCATGGAAGACGTTGGTGGATGTCGCCTTCGCGTTCGATTCCTTCCAGATGGCCGTCTCCGGCAGCCCCTGCCGCATGTACCAGGTGATGAAGGCCACGACGAAGAGCTCGGCGAAGATGAGCCGACTGCCGAGGAGGCCGAGGGGCTCGACGGCGACGGCGAGCAGGAAGCCGATCAGCGGGCCGCAGGACCACGCCAGCTGGGCGGCGCCGACGTGCTTGGCGCGCTGGCCGGCCGGCGCCTGCTCGGAGAGGTAGGTCCACGAGGCCGGAACGCCGGCCCCGACGGCGATGCCGGTGATGATGAAAGCGAGCAAGAGCATCCCGTAGCTCATCGCGAAGACCGCGAGGGCGACGCCGATCATGTACACGATGAGGTCGTAGGTGTAGATGAATTTACGCCCGTACTTGTCACACAAGGGGCCGCCGATGAGCGCACCCGCCGCAGCGCCGAACGCATTCGCGCTCAGGGCCGCGAGCAATCCGACCGCGAAGTCGTCGATGCCGAATTCCTTCTGCCAGAGCGACAGGCTGGTGGCGATCGCGATGATCGATCCCGCTTCGATGTAATTCGACATCGCCACCGAGATGGTGGCTTTCATTCCGGTTGTGCTTTTGTTTCCAATTCGGACCACGAATGGCCCTCCTTTGCTCTCGTCATTGATGCAGAGGCTCGTGGCCTCGGCTTCGAGGACGCGATGCGGTGGCGCCGGTGGCGCCGCGGCCCGCGCTGAATGAAACGATTCAACGAGGCACGTGAGCAGACTACGTCAAAATCGTGTGCTTGCCTAACCTTTTCGGGTGCGCCTCGCGAGGGGGCGGGATCCAGGGGAGCGGGCAAGTTGACGGGCTGCCGCTTCCGGAGTTATAGTCGAGATAGTTGAAACGATTCAATTACCACGAAGACGAGGACATCCCATGAGCTTTGCCAGTCGCGAACTCCGCGAAGAAATCCTGTACTGGTGCAAGGAGTCGGTGCGTACCGGACTCAACTTCAACACCCAGGGCAACATCTCGATTCGCCTGCCCGAGCATGACGCGATCGTCATTACGCCATCCGGCATCCGCTACGACGTGCTGACGGTCGACGAGATGGTCGTCGTCGGCTATGACGGCGTCGTCATCGAGGGGGACTTGTTCCCGTCGACCGAGACGGATGTCCACCTCGCCCATTACCGCCGCCGCCCCGACATCAACGCGATCGTGCACACCGAGTCGCCGTACGCGAACATGTTCGGCGCCGTCGGCAAGACCATCGACCCCGTGCTGCTGAACATGGTGCTCTACGCCAAGGGTGCCGTGCGCATCATGCCGTTCGAGTTCTCCACCAACAAGGACTTCGGCGAGCTCAGCGCCGCGCTCATGGGCGACGACACGAACGCCGTCGTCTGGGGCAACCACGGCATGATCTCGGTCGGCGAAGACGTCGCCGGCGCATTCAAGGTCGCCGTCGCGGTCGAGGCCAACGCACAGGTGCTCTACGGGGCCCTGCAGCTCGGCACCCCGAACATTCTCGAGCTCGAGAAGATCGTCATCCCCGAGGGTGCGCGCCTGCCCTAAACGGCATTCGGCACCCGGTGTGCGGCGACCCCGAGCGGGCCGCCGCCGCGCTCAACCCCAGCAGTATCCACAGACAGACCCACAGAGAAGTGACCCCATGACGGTATCCGCAGAAACCCTTCGCCTCCTGGAAAGCCAGGCCATCGAGCTCCCGTCGTGGGCGTTCGGCAACTCGGGCACCCGCTTCAAGGTCTTCTCGACCCCCGGCACGCCGCGCACCCCCCAGGAGAAGATCGCCGATGCCGCAACGGTCAACAGGTTCACCGCGCTTTCCCCGAGCGTCGCGATCCACATTCCGTGGGACAAGGTCGACGACTATGCGGCGCTCGGAAAGTACGCCGAAGACCTCGGCGTCACGCTCGGCACGGTCAACTCGAACACCTTCCAGGACGACGCCTACAAGTTCGGCAGCCTGACCCACCTCGACCCGAAGGTGCGCCAGATGGCGATCGATCACCACTTCGACTGCATCGACGTGATGAACCAGACCGGCTCGGAAGACCTGAAGATCTGGCTAGCCGACGGCACGAACTACCCCGGCCAGGGCGATATCCGCGGCCGTCAGGACCGCCTCGCCGATTCCCTCGGCAAGATCTACGCCCGTCTCGGCGAGCACCAGCGCCTGGTGCTCGAGTACAAGTTCTTCGAGCCGGCGTTCTACCACACCGACGTGCCGGACTGGGGAACCAGCTACGCCCAGGTCTCCGCCCTCGGCGACCGCGCCATGGTCTGCCTCGACACCGGCCACCACGCGCCCGGCACGAACATCGAGTTCATCGTCGCCCAGCTGCTCCGCCTCGGCAAGCTCGGCTCGTTCGACTTCAACTCCCGCTTCTACGCCGACGACGACCTCATCGTCGGAGCGGCGGACCCGTTCCAGCTGTTCCGGATCCTCTACGAAGTCATCCGCGGTGGCGGCTACGGACCCGACTCCACGGTCGCGTTCATGCTCGACCAGTGCCACAACGTCGAAGAGAAGATCCCGGGGCAGATCCGTTCCGTGCTCAACGTGCAGGAAATGACCGCTCGCGCGCTCTCCGTGGACACCGTCGCCCTCGCGGCGGCGCAGGAGGCCGGCGACGTCCTCGGCGCCAACGGCATCATGATGGACGCCTTCTACTCCGACGTGCGCACCGACCTCGCCGCGTGGCGCGAGTCCCGCGGACTTCCGGCCGACCCGATGAAGGCGTTCGCGGCATCCGGCTACCAGGAAAAGATCGCGGCAGAACGCGTCGGCGGCACCCAGGCCGGCTGGGGCGCCTGACCCCACCCACCGCGCACCACCTCCGAGAGTCGCCGTTAACGCCCAGATCACCCGTTACACCGGGCGATCTCGGCAACAACGGCGACTCTCGCTGCACCACCCCATATGCACGTCGACAACAGAGAGTACGAAGATGACCACCAGCACGGATGCCGCAGTCGTCGCGGCCGTCGACCTCGGCGCCACGAGCGGCCGGGTCATGCTCGGCCACGTCGGGCGCGAGGGCATCAGCCTTCGCTCCGTGGCCCGGTTCCCGAACGGGCCGATCCGCCTCAATGAGGACGGGCATCCATCGCTGCACTGGAACATCGTCGAGCTCTACCGGAGCGTGCTCGCCGGCCTCACGACCGCGGTCGCCGAAGAACCCGGCCTCGTCAGCATCGGCGTCGACTCCTGGGCGGTCGACTACGCGCTCCTACGCCAGGGTCGGATGCTGCAGCTCCCGTACCACTACCGTGACGCGCGCACCCAGCCCGCCGTCGATCTCGTCCACCGGGTCGCCACCCCCGCAGAACTCTACGTGGCCAACGGACTGCAGTTCCTGCCGTTCAACACGCTCTACCAGCTCACCGCAGACCTGACCACCGGCTCGCTCGACCAGGCCGACCAGGTGCTTCTCGTGCCCGACCTCCTGAACTACTGGCTCACCGGGACCGCCGTCGCGGAGCGCTCGAACGCCTCGACCACCGGGCTGCTCAACGTGCGCACCCGTGAGTGGGACGAACCGCTCATCGACCGGCTCGGCTTCGACAGGCGGATGTTCCCCCGGCTCGTCGACGCGGGCACCCGGATCGGTGCCCTGCTGCCCGACGTCGCTGGCGAGATCCGGGCCGGCGGCCCCATCGACGTGACGGCAATCGGCTCGCACGACACGGCATCCGCCGTCGTGGCCGTGCCCGCGCAGGGCGAGGACTTCGCCTACATCTCCTGCGGCACCTGGGGGCTTGTCGGCGTCGAGCTCGAGGCCCCGGTGCTGAGCGCGGCCGGCCGCGCGGCCAACTTCACGAACGAGGGCGGCGTCGACGGCCGGGTGCGCTACCTGCACAACGTGATGGGCCTCTGGCTGCTGAGCGAGTCGATCCGCACCTGGGAGCACGCCGGCGAGACGATCGTCCTCGCCGACCTGCTCCGTGCGGCCGGCGAGGTGACCGGGCCCGTCGCCGTGTTCGACGCCGATGACCAGCGCTTCCTGGCTCCCGGGGACATGCCCGCGCGCATCCGTGATTACTGCGTCGAACACGACCTGCGCGTGCCGAGGTCGAACGCCGAGCTCGTGCGCTCGATCCTCGAAAGCCTGGCGGATGCCTTCGCGCGCGGAGTCGAACAGGCCGGCGTGCTCTCGGGCAAGAACGTCCGTGTGGTGCACATCGTCGGCGGCGGCTCGCAGAACCGTCTGCTCTGCCAGCTCACGGCTGACCGGATCGGGCTGCCCGTGCTCGCCGGCCCGGTCGAGGCGACCGCGATCGGCAACGTACTCGTGCAGGCCAGGGCCCAGGGCCTCGTCACCGGTTCGCTCGAGGAGCTGCGCGCGCTCGTCGCCCGCAGCTTCGTGCCCGAACGGTACACGCCGGCCCGGACTCTCGTCAGCCGGTAGCCGGCTCGGGGAAACTGGGGAAACAGAAAGGAGCGGCCGGCGCACACGCGCCGGC
>NZ_JASJVI010000092.1:0-15043 GCF_035019865.1 Cryobacterium sp. 10I5 | reverse complement strand
TCAATTGGCCGGAAACGGTGCTGAAGTGGCCGGTTAATTAGCGATCAAATGGCCGGGTTCGAGTTGACAAAACACACCTGCTGAGGCAGGCCAGGGCTAACGGGCTCGTGAACATCCAAATCCGTTCCCCACTCAACGCGACGAGCCGCCTGGATTACACGAGCGAGATCCTCCGCCGCTTCGGTGACGCGTTCGGAGCCCACGTCGAGCAATTCCCGGTGCAGACCTTCTTCGACGACCCCGCGACGAAGCGGGCGTTCTGGCGGGAGCGCGGCGTGACGAGACTGCTCGAGATGCAGGCGCGAATAAACGTTGCACTCTTCGGGCTCGGCTCGCCATTCTCCAAGGTGCCCAGCCACGTCTACGCGCGCGGGTACCTCGAAGACGAGGACTTCACGGCCCTCAGCGCGGCCGGCGTCGTCGGCGTCGTCGGCGACGATGACGTGGCGCCGTCTTCTTCCGCGCCGACGGGTCCATCGACGGGATCCCGCTCAACGAGCGCGGTACCGGGCCAGATCTCGCCGTGCTGCGCGGGGCGCCCCGGCGCATGTGTCGCCAGAACAGCGCTACCCGATGAGGCGACGCGCCACCCGCCCCAAAAGTCGCTTGACATCAATAAGAACATCCACTCAGCGGGACGTGACCAACCACCACGCGTTCACTCTGATCGGATTGCTCTTCAGGTACTCGGAGTCCTCCGCTCCACGGAACGCAAGCCCGACAGATTTGCCCACGGTTCAGAGTGAGAAGTAGGCCTGATAACGCTTCCTGGATTAGTAGTCGGTATTTCCGAGCGATGGCCGAGGTAAAAAACGCGCGGTTGACTGGGCGTGCGCATGCAGCTCCAATATTATGAGCTCGTTGATTCCAGTTCTCAGTTCGCTGCGGGGAATGTATAGGGTGCTCTGAGGGCCTCGTGACCAGTAACGTCCGAGGTTGAACCCGTTGATCCAGGCAATTCCCTTTCCCCATTCAGAGGTATCTAGGAAGAGATCAGTACTTGCGGACAGGGTGAATTCAGTCTTCGAGAAGCTTGGCCCCATCGGGTCTGAATTCAGGGTGGGAATGCCGGCAAAGAGGGATCCGTCAATTGAGGTGAGGTCCAGACTGAGGACCTCCCAATGCACCAGTTCTTCACCGTTGAGGGTGATCGGCCCGATTATTCCTTTTGGCTCTCCAATACGGGGGCCATACGAGACTCTGCCAAGGTCCTCCACAAGCAGTTCCAGGATGTCGCCTGCAGGCAACGCAATTGCTCTCTCTCTGTTGTCACGGTTAAGTGCTCCGACGCTTGTGCCGTCGATCGACACGAGCGCGCGATCACGGATCTCTGCAAGACGTAAAGTCCCGGAGCGGGCGATATTGTCGGCAGAATGGTGCAGAGTGGTTCGGTAGACGCAGAGGCCACGGTATTGCTCGGTGTGATCCATCGTTGGTGCGTGTTCAAATGCTCTCCATCTGCCAAGTTTCTCGCGTACGTCGGTCAGCGGAACAGTGATTTGGAACGGCGTTTGAAAGGCGGGTGCGTCTGTTGCTGACGCTGGGACACAGGCAGGGAGCTGGGAATAACGGCCGATGACTTCGCGGAATGCGTGGTATTTCTCAGTTGGGTATCCGGCTTCGTCAAGGGGGGCGTCGTAGTCGTAGGAGGTGACTTGGGACTTGTAAGTGCCTTTGTCATTCGCGCCGTTGCTGAATCCGAAGTTCGTGCCGCCATGGAACATGTAGATGTTGACGGATGCGCCTGCGGCTAACATCGAATCGAGTTCGAGGGCCGCATCCGCAACGGGGGTCGTGTGGTGGTGTTCGCCCCAATGATCGAACCATCCGTCCCAGAATTCGGAGCACATGAGCGGTCCTGTGGTTTGGTGTCGGCGCAGCGTTGCGAGTCGCTCATTGCTTCTGGAGCCAAACGAAGCAGTTCGGTGCAACTCGGGGAGGCTGCCGTCATCGAGCATCTGGTCGGTCGGCTGATCGACCGTCGTGAGGGGCACGGTAATACCAAGGTCATGTGCCATAGCGACTAGAGCCTGGAGATAGGGTTTATCAGCCCCGTAGGCTCCGTACTCGTTTTCAATTTGAAAGAGAATGACGGGCCCACCTCGATCGATCTGGGCTACCGAGATGATGGGAAGTAGTTGCTCAAAATACTCACGGACGGCCGTAAGATATTTAGGTTCAAACCGTCTGATACGCACGTCCGGATCAGCGGTCAGCCAGGCCGGTAGTCCCCCGTTGTCCCATTCAGCGCAGATGTACGGGCCGGGCCGAATGATTGCGTGCATACCTTCCTCTGAGACAAGGCGTAGAAATCGGGCCAGGTCGAGTCCGGCCGTTGTATCGAACACGCCGCGCTGCGGGGCATGTTGGTTCCACGGAACATATGTCTCGATCGTGTTGAGACCCATCAGCCTGGCCTTATGGATTCGGTCGGCCCATAAATCTGGGTGCACGCGGAAGTAGTGGAGAGCGCCCGAAATGATCTGAAACGGCTTGCCGTGAAGCAAGAAATCGTCAACACCGATTGTGAAGGTCGGCGACTTGGTTTCGCGTTTGAGTGAGGAGGTTTCGCTGTTGACCGTCAAAATCTCGTCCCGCCTGCTGAAAGACATTCTTGGTGCCTGGGCCAAGGACGGGTGTGGAGGCGAATGCGCCGGGACCGCTCGACCCAGTTCGGGATATCGACGTCTAGGCGCCCGAGTGCTGTGGCGTGTACATGAACTCTGCGCCACACGCGAGGGATGGTAAAAGCAAACTCATCGAGCGTCTTTCGAGTCGTACTCTTCACGCTTCTTTGCTCCTCTTGACTATGAAAGTGCTCGTGGCAGGACGGGTACTCCCGTGCCCCGGAGGGTGGAGGGAAGCTACCCTGGGCCGTGATCTCACTTGTATCTAAGGGCAAAGGTACGATCGATTTAGGCCGTCGAACACGAGAGAACGGTTGAGTATCTGGAGAGAACGATGACAGCGGTGACCAATTTGTCGGGTGTGATCCCGGATGGTTTCCCGGGTCAGCGGATGCTTGTGGTGCCACGCCCTCGAGTGAGGGAGGCGCTAGCGCATCCAGGGACGGCGCACCTTGTCGTCACGGACTGCGGGTATTTTCCACAGGCGCATTCTCATGGCCGAGTACGGCAAAGCCCGATTCCCCAGGCCGTCGTAATTCTTTGTGTCAAAGGAAAAGGTTGGTGTGTCACCGCGGCGGGCAGGTTCGCTGTCACCGCGGGACAGGTCATTATTTTGCCTCCGCATCAAGCTCATTCGTACGGCGCTGATTCTGACGACCCTTGGACTCTTTGGTGGTTGCATCTGGACGGAAGTGACCTTGAAGGGTTTCTCTCGTTCGCGGGAATGACAATTAGTGCGCCCGTTCGGACGCTGTCCGACATGTACGCAACTGTGTCGCTCGTTGCCGAGGTGATCCAATGGATGGAGCGTGACACAACAGATTCGAGCCTCCTCTCAGCAGCCGGCGCGGCTTGGCATTTGATGGCCTTGCTTGCGTCAGACAGAGCTAGTGCGGGGGGGACGAGCAACTCTATTGAGCGGGCGATTGACTACCTGCGAAGCCACGTCACCCAGCGAATAAGCGTGACGGACCTCGCTGCGATGGCGGGGTTGAGTAATTCCCATTTTGCGGCACTTTTCAAGGGGCACACCGGTTTGGCGGTCCTGAATTACCAAACTCAACTCCGGATGGCTAGCGCCCGCGAGTTGCTAGACACGACCACACAGCCGGTAGAAATGATTGCCCATAGTGTTGGTTACGAGGACTCGTTCTATTTTGCTCGCCAGTTCAAGAAGATCCACGGGCTGACTCCTTCTGTCTATCGTAAGCACGACAGGGGCTGATCCGTTGGGTAGTCGCTAGGGTGTGCCAGCCGTATGGGCAGACCACTGGATATCGAGGCGTGCGCAGCCTCCGGGCTCGATCGTATGTAGGGGCGATAACACTTCCAATTCGACGAGCCACGCGTTCGGATGAAAACCGTTGAGCTCGCTGAGGGCATGCGGTATCGGGGATTGCGCCCATACTTCGATCCGTGATCCGTGGTCTGGGTATTCCGCTCTTTCGTCGACGGCGGTTTTGAGGACGAGGCTGGTTCCTGCCGGTCCACGCCACTTAATCTCTCCAGTGGAGTGGGGGAATCCGAATTTGGCGACCCCAGGTTCGATCGGCACTCGCGCGATGCCGTCTGCGATGGTTGGTCTTACTGCGCCTGCGTATCGTGCGAGTTCGATAGGTGGATGGTTGGACGTGACGGTGACTTCTACTGCAGAGTCCGTTGCCCCATCTCGGGCCGCGAAAGTGTCGATTTGGCACACTTCCCAGAGAGACCACCGCACATTGCGGTGGGATGTGTTCGTAAAGGCGGTGTGTTCGAAGAATGAGGAGCCGGTGGCTGGGATCCGGAATTCGCGTTTGACTTGAAGGCCAGTTCGAGCGTCGTTGGGGCTGGCCATGATGACCTGCTGTACTTTCTCAATTGGGAGCCAAGTGGATTCGAAGGTCCACTCACCCGCATCGAGGACAGGATCCGGTGGGCCCGCCCATTGCCCTACACTTTCTCCTTGCGGTGCCGGCCAGGTCTTGGAACCACCGACGTTGGCCCAAGAGGCGAACGTGCCGTCCAGTGTTGCCCAGGACAGCCTCGGCTTAAGAGCGCGAAATTTTCTGTCAAAGAAATCCGGGTTGATCCACAGCAGTTCTTTCCCTGCGATCTGGAGAGACAGAAGGCGACCCCCAACGGATGGCAGGAAGACGAGCTGCAAGTATTCGTTGCTGATCCGATATAACTCGAGAGACGGGTCGCCGCTTTCAAGTTGGTGAACTGACAACTTCATAGTCCAGGACCACCACCACATTTTGAGTGGTCTCGGATCGCCTTTAGGAACAGAATATCCCCGTTCATGTCTAGTTGACCGTTGGCGATGCGGAGATCACGGACGCCGTAGTTCGTCGTCAATCGGTCGACGGGGTGGTGGCGTCCGTCGCGGCCGGGGGTAGTTGTGCAGAGAGTTGCTTGGACGGTGAGTGCATTGGTCTCGGAATGGACATGGTCTCTGCCGTGGACTCGGAACTAGGGTCGAGCTGTACGTTTCCGGTGAAGTCCGCATGACCATGGTTTTCGAAGAGAATCCGCGCGTCAAGTTGACCATCTGCGGTTGTGATGAGCACCTTGCTTATCGATGTTGGAGCGACACTTTCGAGCCAGACTGAACGCATGATGCCAGCATATGACCAGTAGTCGACGGGCTTGTATGGGATCTTAAAGTCGTCAGTGACTGGCTGGCATGGCGGACTGTACGAGGTGTGGGGAGTCCGAAGAAACATACGAACGGCGAGTGTGTGCAATCGGCTAGGCCTGATCGAGTCGGTGATCGGCAAGGAGAACAGCGTGTTGGCGCCTTCATACTTACCTAGGGGAACTCCGTCGAGCCACACATCGGCGCTGTAGCCAACGGCTCGGAAATTAAGGCGCAGATGACGCTCCGTCCGACCGCCGAATAGTTTCACATCACGCCGGCATCAGGCATAGCAGTCGAGGAATGCCGTACCCCCGCCGAAGTGGCTACCATCCAGAGAGCCGAAAACTGCTGTGGCGAGCAAGTCCCGCGCGGAAGGGACGGCGATACTTTGCCATTCACTGTCGTCGAATCTGGAGTTGTTCCAGCCGCCGTCCAGCCCGATAACCTCGGGGTCCGATGCAAAACGCCATTGTCCATCGAGGTCGATGTATTCCCGTTCCGGTTCTCTAGTGCGCCAGCCATCGAAGCTGGGCAGCACCGCTCATAAGAGAAGACCACTTTGGTTTCGCCGACTCGCTGCACGTGCGTGCCAGACGGCTCAGTTGGAGGATGGGTATCGAGAATAGGCATTTCTCCTGGGGTGACAGCCGTCATCGCTTGCGCAGCTGTCGACCGCACCGGTAGTGCGACGAATCCAACACCGCACAAAGCACTGGAAAGGAAACTCCGCCGCTTCATTCCTGCGGGGAAGGGTGATGGAGATGAGGGAACGGTCATGATGTCTCCTCATGTTCGTAGGGAAGCCCTGGAGGTTGGAAGTGTGGGATTGCTGGCTGTGGTGTTTCCCTTCGGGGCCTGCCCTAGGAGTTCGCCGTTTCCCGAGTGGAACTATCCATATTTTTGAGTATCGAGAGTTGTGTGCGGATAGTCGAGACGACGTGGTCGCGTTCGGCTGCTGGGTCGTCAATGAACAGCAGCATTGTGGGAAGGCTCGTTGCAAAGAAGTCAATTTTTGCCACTGATTCCTCATATTCATTTACCCACATGTCGAGTTTCTGGGCGACTTGCTGCGCCTGCTCATGGCGTCCAAGCCTGTGGAGTGCCACGATCGCGTGGTGTGTCTGGGTGCTGAATGGTGTTGCCGACATCTTGGTGAAGTCACCGGTTGACTGTGCAGCCTGTTGCCAGTGCCCTTCGGCCGCGCACATGTCGCCAGCTCCTGCCCAGGAATCTCCAAGCGCCAACTGCAGTTCGGAGACGTTGGCTAGGGGATGCCGCCCCTCGCCGAGGTTTTGCGGAGGTCGCAGCGCTGCTTCTAAGAGCCTGATGGCCAGTTCGTGATTATTCGAGGTATTGGCGCTCCGAGCTAGGGAGAGGGCCGCCCGATCCCAGGCAGCGAGGACTTGCCCCTCGCCGCCTTCCCATGGTTGGAACTGTCTTTCAGCTAGGAGAGTTTGAGCATCGCGCGCTCGGTCGACATCGATCAGAAGTTGCGCAAATGACACCGTCAAGTCGTCACGCTGGTTCACGATTTCCTGGCGTTTCTCCAGCTGTATAAAACGTTCCTCGGTGGACGTCCCAAGCCGCGCAGAAAGCTGGTCAAATTCAAACCAGAGTTTCGCGTTGCCAGGTTCCCCGTTGAGGGCACAGTGGTAGTGATCGGTCGCGGCATCGAAGTCGCGGAGCACGTTGTAGGAGGCGATGCCGAGATTCCGATGGACGACGGTCGCTACTTCAGTGGACGGGTTGGAGCTGAGCGAGAGGTGCCAGAGGCGGATCGCGTCAGCATATCGGCGACGGTCGTAGTACCAGTGCCCTAGCAGGGAGGCTGCGAGTGGGTCACCCGGTTTAATTTCGAGAGCCGTTCGGAGCGCATCGACATCATCGAGGCGTGATGGGAGAGTGAGTTTTGAGGACCCACGGCTGGCTGCATCTACAGCGGCTCTGGCCTCCTGTGCTTTGCCGGCTTGGTGGAGGAGAGCGGCACGGTGGTAAGAGATTAGTGGCCCTACGTTTACTTGCCCGGGCGCAAGAATGGGAAGGAGCGCCGCTGCGTCGTCTAATGCCGTAAGTGCGTGATCGATGAATCCTGCGGCGGCGTATTCAAGCGCGACGTCGAGCATTACCGTGGCGTCCGACGTGACGGGCTGCTTGCGGAGGTGTAGTGCCCATGCATCGAGCGGATCTTGGCTGAGGGTATTCGCGAGAACCTGGTCGGCTTCGGCAACGTGGCCGGCCGTCTGGAGTAGAAGCGCGAGCAAGTCGGCTGCCTGCAGGTGGCGATTATCCGTTGTGAGTACGTCTCGAAGCGTTTTGATAGCGACGTCGATCTGCCCCATCTTGGCGTGCTCACGAGCGAGAAGATAGCTTGCCGGGACTACGTACGCATTGTCCCATGACGCACGTGCGAGAACGTTGAGCGCCTCTCGCTGCCGTCCGAGCCGCGAGAGGGCGAGGCCGAGCCGGTAGTGTGCTGATCCATCCAGTGGAGTGGGTGCCCATTGAGTGCGGCGAGTCACACTTCGGGACAGCATCTCGACGGCGCCCTCATAGTCGGCGCAGTCATAGAGCCGTTCACCGAGTCCGGCAGTGGCTCGTGACTCCTGGGGATCCCGGGTCAGGATTTCACGCCAGTAGGGTTCCGAGGATCGCGTCGCGTGTCGATACTGGTCGAGATAGACGGCGATTTGAACTAGTTCGTCGATGGTGCCGACATCTCTGGGAGCGGCCGGTTCTTCAGCGTGCCGGGGTTGCTCAGTGATCTCTTCATCCTGTCGTGGATTGAGAGTGAGCATGGTTTTCTCGTCGGTAAAGATGCGTAGCTCAAGTTCATCGCCTGGCTGCTCTTGGCAAAAAGCGACATCATAAAGGAACGGGCCCGCAGGGCTTAGACGGTGGGTACCATCGTAGAGAACGCGACCATTGCTTGCGCTTAGTCGTACGTGGGCGTGCGGAATGACTTCAGATGAAACTATTCCGATGCGCGCTCCGGCTTCGGTGATGTCTAGCCGGGCGGCCACATCAGCACTTGCCTCCTGAGCCGGTCCTATCTGGCTAAGCGGATACCAGAATTGGCTAAACGTCTTCGTCTCGCCGGCGGCCAGATACGCAAAGTCAGGCTGGTTGTCGGTGAAGACGCCGGCCATCAGCTCCACGTACGGACCATCGGCATCGGTAAGATTGCTATCCCAAGCCCACCCAAATGGTGCGTTGCCCCAAGTCCACTGTTTCTTGCCCGGGGAAATGTCGCGGCTGGCCCAGTGAACAAAGCCGGCATTTCGGCCGTGATCGTATCCACCAAAGAATTCGCCATCGGTAGACGTAACCATGTACGAGGTCGGCACGGGAATGTTGCGATACCAGTCCAGTCGATCAGCATCGGGGTTCTCCGGGGTAACCCGGCTCGGGTAGTCGATGCCGTAATAGGACGTCCGGGCGTGCGGGAAACTTACGATGGCACGCTTGGCATGGTCAGCGACGTAGTTGACATCTGTCGGGAAGAATGACTGGTAGTCGTCATTGACGGCGGCCGCGACGTTTGCCCACCACAGGAACGTCTGGCGAGTTTCGGACCGGTTGTAGAGGCGCACCCGCGCTTCGATCTTTGAGCTATTCGGCCGCAGTCGGATACCGTGCATACCCTTCATCCGAGCAAACGGATCATGGTCGGAGCACCAGACAGTCACCGAGCCGTCATCTTCGTGCTCAATACTGACGTCGGTCGGGAGGAATGTGGCCGGGCGATGGTGCTGAGGCCAATTGAACTCAATCCCCCCCGAGATCCAAGGCCCCGCGAGGCCCACGAGAGCGGGCTTGATGACGTTGTTGCGATAGAACATGTCGTACTTAGCCACTTTGTCATAAGCGATGTGTATCCGGCCGCCGAGCTCTGGAAGGATTACCAGACGGAGCCACTCGTTTTCGAGATGTATCGCTTGCCACAGGTGAGGAGACTTGGTCTGACTGATGCGTTCGTGGAATGGCAATGGGAACACCCGTCCCGACGAGCCTTGGTAGACGCGAGTTTCAAGAAACGCGGGAAAGTGGTCCGGTGTCTCTGGGAGGTATGTGTCGATGCTGATTGGTTCGGACCATGCTGCCACGGGCGCAGCTGCCAGGGCAGCGGGAATTGAGGGGAGAGTAATTTTTGATGCCCGGGAGGGCCCTTCGGTGAGCATAGAGCGAGCATATGGTTGGTCAGCTTGGGTCCGGAATACACAATTCAATGGACAACCTAGACAAAACAACTTTTTACCCGCCGCAATACGTGCGTCACAGTGACGCATCTGACCCTGTTTGCTGGAGGTTTCTTACTTCAGTGCTCGACAAGACTTCACGAAACCATGGATTAGGCGGTCGCTCGGGGATG
This sequence comes from Cryobacterium sp. 10I5, assembly GCF_035019865.1. Taxonomy (NCBI): domain Bacteria; kingdom Bacillati; phylum Actinomycetota; class Actinomycetes; order Micrococcales; family Microbacteriaceae; genus Cryobacterium; species Cryobacterium sp. 10I5. Next base: position 5,424 of record NZ_JASJVI010000092.1, on the reverse strand, counting down.
CCGCGCAACTCCTGGTTTTGCGCGAACGGGTTTCACATTGCGACACTGCGCTTTCGGGCGCGACGGCGCCGGGGCGGGTATGAAGCTGCTCACAAATAGTGGGCACGCTTCTTTGAATTGCGCTATTTTGCTTCCTGAAATAGCCTGTTCAGTCGTCGTTGGAATTCGATGTTCGCCCACCCCGGGTGGTGCGGAGCGGAGTTTGACCCGGGCAACGTTCCCCAGTAGCCCAGGTCGGCGCATCGTTGCACGGCGTAGGCCGCGAAGTATTGTCCGACTGGCCCATCCTCGAAATCGGCCTCAAGAGGCGTGTATCCGATCCAACCTTCGCCGATCACCGCAGGTACGTCGTGGTGAGTGGCCCAGATCATGACGGCCTGCAACCGGGCCTCCAACGCCTGTTTCATAGCAATTTCATGCTCTGCGAAGTGCCGGTACAGCCACGCGTCCCAGGCGATCGGGTCCACCCAGTCGTAGGCATAGAACATGCTTGTGGTGATGCCCGTCGCTTGTAACCGCCACGGTTCGATCGTTGTAGTCCATTCGTCGAACGGGGGTGCGTCGTCTCTGAGAATGGACTTCAGTTCCTCGGTTGGGAAAATTGGCGGCTCTGCGCGAACCTGCGCCCATGCTTCGAGAGAAGCAAGGACTCCGTAGATGTAGAAGTGTTGGTGTGCCACTTGCGCGTTGTCGGGGATGGATGCGAGGTCTAGGTAAGGCGGAATGCCGTAGCACACTGTCGATAAGACGTCGGGATGGGCGTCCTGTAGAAGCCGGAGGGCATTCTCGAGATACGGTCGTTGCGCCCAGAAAGTATCGAGGCCCTCCGATGGGACTTCTGTTAGGCGGGATAGGTCGACCTCGTTGTGGATCTCGACATACGCTATGCGATCGTCAAGTGACTCTTTCTTGAGGTACGTCACCAGTTTCGCTTCGGCATGGGCAAGTGCCTCGTGCCGATTCTTCGCGGGAATTGCGCTTAGCATGTCGTGCCACGATGAGTTGGAGAGAAATGCGGAACTTTGCTGGTATTCCCATGACGAGATGATCACGAAGCAGCCGTGACGCTTGGCCGCCTTAAAAAGAGCCAAGAGGTGGGCGCGGCCATTGAGCACGGCGCCCCCGGCGGCGTTGTACCACCTCGTGCGCTGACCGGTGTCGCCGCCCATGTTCACGAATTGAAGCGCCGTCGTGTCGATATCGTGTTCTCCGAAGAGGAGCAGGGGCGCCGCGCAGATGCGAACGGTGTTGTAGCCGCGATCGACGGCTTCAGCGAAGGCACGATCAAGATCGTAAAAGGGTTCGCCCTTGGCTGTTTGGGTATACCAGGTGAAGTCCCAGAGGGTGATCGTCAGCTTGGCGGGAAGTTGCGCTGGGGTCGTGGTGAGACGTGAGGGAGTCATCGGTTCCTTCTATCGATCATGGAGGGTATTTGAGGAACGTTTCATCCCTTGACGCTTCCTTCGGTAAGACCCGCCTTCCAAAATCGTTGCAGGCTCACGATGGCGATCATGATCGGGATGACGGATAGGAAGGCGCCACCGATAGCCAGTTGGTACAACTCGGGGTGACGATCTGAGACACTCTGCCATTGGACGAGACCGAGGGTAATTGGATAGAGGCTTTGGTCGGAGAGCATGACGAGCGGCAGAAAAAAGTTGTTCCAGATGCCGATGAATTGGAACAAGAAGATCGTCACGGCGGCGGGCATCATCAATCGCAGGACAAGAGTGAAGAAGATCCGGAATTCTCCGGCCCCATCGAGACGCGATGCCTCAAGGAGACTGTCTGGGACGGCGGCTTGCGCGTAGATGCGGCCGAGATAGACACCGAACGGGCTCACGAGGGAAGGGAGGAGCACAGACCAGTAAGTATTGACGAGGCCGACTTGGCTCATGAGTAGGAACAGCGGAAGAGCCAGTGCTGTTCCGGGAATCATTACGCCGGCCAGAATGATGTTGAACCAGACCTCGCGGCCGCGGAAGGTAAATTTTGCTAAGCAGTATCCAGCCGCAAGAGAGCAGATTGTGGCCACGACGGCGCCGACCCCGGAATATAGGACGCTGTTGAGCGCCCATCGGCCGAAGATTCCGCCGTCGTAGGTCACGACATTGACCAGGTTGGTCAACAGCTGCGGGTTATCCAGGGCCAACCCGGACGACCCAAATAGGCTACTTGTGGATTTGGTGGCGGCGATTGTGAGCCAATACACCGGAAAGAGAAAGTAGACGGCGGCAACCGCAAGGGCAGCGGTTACCAGAATTCTCCAGCCGGGGCTGCGCTGAATCTTGCGTGGCTTTTGGACCGTGCTTGGTTGCTTTGACGACTGATTCTTTCCTTTTTTACCGGTATAAGCGCGTTCGGTGGTTGTCATGATGGGCTCCCCCCTCGAGTGACGAGTTTGAGAAATCCGAATGAGAACGCGCATGCGACGAGTGCCAGAAGGACTGACTCTGCGGCGGCAAGGTTGTAGTTGTTATTCGCAAATGCCTCGTTATAGGCAGAAAGGTTGGGCGTGAAGCTAGAGGTGATTGCGCTCGAAAGCGGTTTGAGGACGAGCGGCTCTGCGAAGAGTTGGATGGTTCCGATGATTGTGAAAACAGTCGTGAGCACGATGGCCGGGCGGATAAGCGGCAGCTTGATCCTGGTGATGACCTGCCACGCGTTCGCGCCATCGATGGAGGCTGCTTCGAAGAGATCAGCGTCGATAGATTTCAGTTGGGCAACGATCACAAGCATGTTGTAGCCGGCATACTGCCAGGTGACGATGTTGGCGATGGACCACAGGATCGAACCTCCACCGAGGAAGTCGAGATTCAGTCCGAGAGCTGACCCAAAGTTGACCAGCGGGCTCAGTCCCGGGGTGTAGAGAAAACCCCACAGAATCGAAGCGATAACACCAGGTACCCCGTACGGCAAGAAGTACGCCGATCGGAAGAACCGCACACCCCAGGCAGATGCTGCGTCGAGCAGGAGCGCCAGAGCGGTGGCGAGGATAATCATGACCGGTACCTGAACGACTGCGAACAGGAGGACCCGGCCGAGGCTGGCGACGAACGCCGAGGCGCCAAGTGCGGTGATGTAGTTGTCTAGGCCAACGAAAACGGGGCTGCTACCGCCCTGACCGAATGCGCCAGAACGTTGGATGCCGGTCACGCTCTCATAGATCGCATAGACAAGAGGCAGGACCATCGTCAGCGTGAAGAGGACGATAAAAGGGCCAAGTAGCCCGGTTATCGTTAGTCGGTGCCTGGATCGCGTGGTTGTCATGACGCTGTCTTTCTCTGCAATTCCTGGATGATTTCTGTGGTGTTTGGGTGTAGCCGTGAAGGGGGAAGCGGGGCCGGATCATGATCGTACGGTCTGACCCCGCAGCGTCCTGTTTGTCAGTCCCCTGCGCGAACTTTTAAGCCCTTCGCCTCCAAGTCAGCAATCGTCGCGGTCTGGGCGGCCTTCACAGCGTCCACGAAAGTCCCGTGGCCTTCAACGGCCGCTTGGAAGCCATCGTTTAGGTGCGTGTAGGTGTTGGCAGTTGTCGGTATCCAACCCCACGACGTATTGATGGACTCGTCAGACTTCTTGAAGACGTCTTTGTTTGCGTTCTGGCCACCGAGGAATTCCTCTGGTTTGTCGAGAGTAGATCCGGCAAGCGCGTTCTTCGCTGCGGGCCAGCCGTAGCCGCCAGCGAGAAGAAGGTTGATGCTCTGCGGGTCAGTATTGAGCCAGACCGCGAACTTCTCCGCAGCCTGCGCGTTCGACGTGCCCTTGAGCACTGCGGTGCTCGAGCCACCCCAGTTCGCGGAGGCGTAGGTGCTATCCCACTGCGGCAGTGGGGCGACCTTCCATTTCCCTGCAGTTGTCGGTGCGTTCCCCGAGAGGATGGACCCGCCCCATTGGGCAGACGGCCAGGCGACGATATTGCCGTTCTGGAGATCGCTGTACCACCCGTTGGCGAAATCAGGTTCGGTCTTAATGAGCCCGGCTTCGCGAAGTTTGTCCCAGTAGGAGGCAACTTTGAGTGTGGTGTCCGAGTCGATGTTCACGGTCCAAGTATCTCCATCGAGGCCAAACCACTTCGCGCCTGCCTGCCACGCGAGAGCCGTAAACCACGCTGAGTTACCAGGGGCGAAAGTATTGATATATTGAGCCGGGTTCGCGTCGTGAATGGTTTTGGCGGCCACGGCATATTCGTCCCACGTCGCCGGAGCCTTCAGCCCCAGGGCGGAGAAGATATCCTCCCTGTAGTACAAGCCCATCGGTCCGGATGCTTGAGGCACCGCGTACACGGAGTCGCCGAATGTTGACTGCCCCAGCTGCCAGTCCACGAATTTGCTGCTCTCGACGCCCATCCCGAGTGGCTTGAGATCAACAAGACCATTTTCAAGAACGAAGCCGGGAAGTTCCTGGTATTCGATCTGAGCGAGATCGGGCGCCCCCTTGCCTGCCTTCAAAGCGGAGTACATCTTCGCGTACGTTCCGGAGCTTCCCGCAGGTGTTTGCTCCAACTTGACCTGAATATTCGGGTTTTCTTTGTTCCAAAGGTCCACGGCCTTGTCCACGCCGGGCACCCATGACCAAAACGTGAGGTTTGCCTTCTCTGAAGGATCAGAAGAGGACCCGGGTGGCGTGCTGGTACATGCGGTCGTAGCGAATACCGCCGCCACAGCTACCACTGCTGCAATCGTCCTGATGCGTTTCATTTTCTCTCCTCGTTGAGGTACTGGGCTTGGGACGCAACATTGTGATCAGCGCGGTCGGACGGGCACAGTTCTGCAAGGTTGTGGCCCCGGCACTCGCATGATATTTGCGCTTTAAAACAGGGTTTCGTGAGGTGCAGTAGCCGCCAAAATCGACTTCTTCGGGGCCAACGAGGCGGTTCTTGCGTTCAACCTGGCGCTCCGTGTCGGCAGCTCGCTCCCCATGGAAGGGCGACAGCCGACCATAGGAACTTTTCTTTGAACATATGGTGAGTCTAGGCACTTCAGTCCGCCGCCCGGAATGAGCGAAGCGCTGAAGAAACAAGACAAAACGCTGATCGATCATGGGCCATAAAAGTTGAATATCGCCCATGAACGACGCTGACACAGCCACCGATGCCCGACCTTGTGGGAACTCGGATTGCGGCGGGTGCCCCGCTTCCAAAACGTTGAACCAGTTTTTGTGATGATCCTGTGATCCGGCACTTCCGGTGATGAAGCCCACACGCGATCGAATAGGCAGCCAAAACGGATGGTCCGGGTCATCGATCGTGCTTGGCGAGTAGCGCTTGATGGTAGTGCCAGTCCGCACAGCTGGTATGTCCTGTCTCAGCTCTTTGTTTACAACCTGTCTCATGACGTTGTTGACACCACGGAAGATGTCAACCTGTATGAGTCATATTCTCTAGGCGGTCATTGAGTTCGTTCCTGCTTTCTCGGGTTCGTT
>NZ_JASJVI010000091.1:0-15069 GCF_035019865.1 Cryobacterium sp. 10I5 | reverse complement strand
CGCGCACCGCGAACGTGGAAGTCTGGATCAATGGCAAGCACTTCACCCTGAAAGCTGCGCCCGCCCCGCACAACGCCGGCCCCACCCTGACCGCAGTCATCACAGCGCTCAAAGCAACAGACCTGGGTGCGCTCTACGATCTGGGAGACCCAAGTCTTCGAAACGGGCTCACCCGGGAACAGTTCGTCGCCACCATCGGCGCTACCGGCGGCGGCAGCGTCACAGGTTTGGCTCCCACAGGTGCCACGACTTACGTCACAACTAGTGCCGGGGCGGACTTCGCGCTCACCCCGATCACCTTCGACTACGTCAAGAACGGTGTTCTCGGTGAAGTCGCAGCCCACCTCCGCCTCATCTACACCGGGGGCCAGTGGCGTTACATGACGATGCAACCAGACAACGCGCCCGCGAACTCTGACAGCAACGCGCCTGACCCGACCGTGCCCTAGTATCCCAATTGACCAACGCGACGCGGCAGGCAGGGAGAACGGTGCGAAGAACGTCTCGGTTTCTGAGTGTGGTGACCGCAGCCAGCATGTGTTTGCTGCTGCTGACTGGCTGCGTGCCCGGGCAATCCATCGACAGTCTGGCCAAACAACCCGAAGCCGCATTGACCTACCCCGGCAGCACCGATGTCCGCACCAATAATGTTCCCGGACGGGTTCAATTCGGGCTCGATGGAGGCGACGTAGCCGTCACCGGAATATCCGGGACAACAACGCACACGCAACGCGAGGTCATCGCCTTCTACTCGCACGCACTGGCAGCGAATGGCTGGACACAGCCCAGGGACGATCATCGCTCCGAGACCGCTTCGGGACTGCCCTCTTACTTTATGCAATGGGACAAGACGAAGCCCTACCTCACCTATGTCGTCGTCGTATGGACTGAGGGCGAAACAACGAAGTACGAAACTCAACTGAACTCGCTGCGGTAGTCCGTTCGATTCGCGGTCTGAAAAAGCAAGTTGAGATCCCGCGTCGGGGTAGAGAAGAAGTAGCGCCGCGGTGGGAAGGACGAGATTCGAATCACACCGCCGCGGAAGCGTCCGCAAGGGGTTCCGCTGCCAGGGCGGTGATACAGCCGTTCTGTTTCGCAGCGAAGAGTGGCTCTTGGTGGAGGATTCAGGAAATCGAACCTGACGAGGCACCCCGATAGGCGCATCCCCCGGAACACGTATGCGTCCACCACATTCTAGCCAGAGTGGCCCTGACCTCGCTGGCAAGCACTCAAAATCCCGTCCCGTAGGAGGTTCGGCTTGCGGCCATGTGCACCTCTGACGGCGTGACCTCTCGGAGGCCCGGGCCGGGGCCCGGACGCCAGTGTCGCGCTCGAGCGGCATCGTGAGGCGAGACTTGCTGGGCCGACTTGAGCGGTCCTTTCGCGGGCCTGTCGAAAACGGACTGGGACTCATCGCCGTCAAGCAGCCGGTATTTGCGTGCGAAGTCGATTCCCAGCTACGCGACACCGGCTGGTGTTGTGCGGTGTCGATACCCTGAAGCATGACTTACGAAACGAATTTCGCCGCCTACATCATTGCTGCCGCAATGCTCCTCGTCGTCGTCGTGACGCAGCTTGCCGCGTCGGGAAAGATTCGCCGCAATGGTTTCGTTGGGCTCAGGATTCCGCCCACGATGGCCAGTGATGCTGCGTGGGTAGCAGGCCATAGGGCCGCTCGGGTGCCGTCATGGATTGGCTTCGTTCTGGTCGCGATCGCTGCAGGGACAGCCCAGTTCATACCGGAGGCCACGACTGCTCCCATCGTGTTCTTGTTTCTATTCCTCGGGTGGTCCGTCGTGGCCGCCTGGCGCGGGGCGGGAGCCGCAACGAGCTGAATCTAGCTTTGGGCAGCCTGCCAGATCAAGCTACCGGGCGGGGTTCGCCCGTGCGCAAGGGGTTCCGGCTACGGGCACGGATGGCGCTCGGGCCCAGTCGTTTGGCTTCTGTGCATCCGGGAGAATCGTGGGTCGGCGGCTGGTCCTCGACAGCTGGTCAATTGCCGAGGGCTCGAATGCGTCGTCCGGCGAGGGCGGCCACGATTCCGATGCCTGCGGTGAGCCATATGGCCGCTTCTGGTCCGGCGGTTGAGGCAAGCACGCTCAGTCCTCCCGCCGTGGTGAGCACGATGATGAGGGCGTCGGCTTGCCACGCGATCACGTTCAGAATGGAAACGTCGCCAGCTGGCGTGACGACGGGAAGGAGCAGACCGATGGGCATCGGTCCTTTGGCACAGTCCAGAATCCGCACCAGAGCGATGAAGACCGACACCAGCATCCACCACGGAAGGACACCGATTGGTGCCCCGCCCGGCACGGCAGCAATGGTATCTATGGATCCGAGAAGGAGGCAGGCGAGACCGGGGAGCAGCGCATGGGAGCCGATCATGGTCAGGGCGCTCCGTCCATACAGCGACGACGGGCCGACGTTCTCGTTGGCGTTTCGCAGCCCGTCGCACCACACGCCGGCGGCGAGGTAGGCGAGGAGTACCCCGGCCAGGGCCATGATCCAGTCGATTCCGTCAGTGGCTGAAGCAGTTTGGGCGTTCAACCACCCTGCTCCGACGAGAGCCAGGGAACCGAGTGTAGTCCGCGCTGGGAACCGCCGTGCGGATCCGAGGTCGCGCTGCAGAATCGCGATCGGCAGTGGCCCGGTGAAGGAGATCCGGCAGTGCCTCCCTCGTGTCGGTGGGGTGCGGAGGGCGCCTGACGCTCCGGCAATATCGCCGGTCTGCACCAGAGTGCCGATTGACTGCCAGCGGCGGGCTTGCGCCATGATTTCAGGGCTGCGGAGGTTATTCAGCAGTGCAGGAGCGGCCAGAAAGACCAATGGTGACAGGGCGAGGGCGATGACTGGCCACCACGGGACTGGCGCGGCCGGACCGAGGGATTCCCACAACAGGGCAAGCCATCCCCAGGGGGTCGCGAGCAGGACGATGTCGACGCCGGTTTCCACTGCAACCGCACTGCCCAGGATGACAATGGCCAATGGGATCGTAATGCGGCGGGGACAGCTCTGCCCGACAAGCCACAGCACGGCCAGCACGCCCGAGTACGCGATCGAGCCCAGCACCATGAGCGCGGCCGGAATGGCCGCTGTCGGCCCGCCAAGGAGCCGCGCCCCGATAACAATTCCAGATACCGTGACCGCCGCCAAGGCCAGCACGGTGACGCTGATCAAGAACGGACGGCGCAGGGTATCGCTGCGGGCGAGGTAACTACCCGCGAGGAATTCAGTGAGGAACGGACTCGGTACGACCGGACCGCGCGTTCGCCCGATCAGGACCGCGCAGGCTGCCAGTACTGCAGCGATTGCGCCCACACCCCGGGAGCTATCCGGGGCGACGATCGTGGCAAGGATTTCCGGACTCGCCAAGCCGAGGACTAGTGATCGCACGACTGGCACCGCGACGATTGCGACGATGAGCACCGCGACGTAGACCGTGGAGACGGCGTCGCTCGCCGTTGGCAGGCCGGCTCTTGATGCGGTTACGGATCGAGACTACGCCAGGATCTGACGGTCAGTGGAGGTGCTCACGACTCTGCGAGTGACACGGACCGGTCCGCGATGGCCTCGATCATGTCTGTGCTGTGGCTCGCGATCACGACCGTGGCCCCACGATCGATCTCGGTGCGAACAACCGATGCCACCAATGCTCGTCGTGTGGCATCCAGGCGCTGCTCCGGTTCGTCGAGGATCAACACGTCGAAAGGACGCACGAGAGCCGTGGCCAAGGACAACAACTGCGTCTGTCCCGACGAGAGCTCGTTCACAAACCGGTTCCGGAGGTCACTGATCCCGAGAGCCGCCATGGTGGTGTCAGCCGCATCAGTGGCAGCGGATCCGAGTCGTCCCCACGTTGTCGCGATGAAACGCAAATGCTCGTGAGCGGTCAGCTCCCGGGCAAAGGCCGGCAGGCCGATACGGGCAGAGATGGTTCGCCGCATGGCGGGATGGTGTTCATCGACCGGCTCACCGTCAATGAAGGCCTGACCTCCAGTCGGACGAAGCTGGCCACTGAGGATTCGAAGAAGGGTCGTCTTGCCGGAACCGTTCCGCCCCTGCACAGCCAAGGCTTCACCGCAACTCACAATGAGGGATACGGGCGCCAACAGCACCTCTGAATCGATCGAAGCGGAGACATCGCGGGCTTCGAGAGAGGACACAAGCCCCATCCTCTCGCACTTCCAATCTCGATGACCGACCCGCCTCAGGCTGGGCGGGCAAGAATCGTCATTCTGTCTCGTAAGGGGTTCCCCACTAGGAGCCTCTGGCGGGGGTGCTCCCAGGTCACCGCGAGCGGAACACGATTCGCGGAAATCAAGCTCTCGACAGCCCCCATCCTCCGGCGTCGGTTTCACCGGGCTTCGCACCGCCCGCACCGCAGCAATCGGCGCAGGGCTTTATTTGGTTTGGCCGTCGTGCGCTCGGCCACCGCACCACCGCCGTCTAGAGGTCAGTCACTTTCTTCGCATGCCACGCACACCTTGCGGGAATACGATCTCTCTATCGGGCTTCCCGTCACGTCGGCAGCCCGCGACGCACCGCCTCACAGCAGCGTCGAAGCATCGCTGCACCACAGATCGACGCTGCTGCGATGCGGCGGCTGATCGTTAAATTGTGACCCCGACGACACCGTTTCTCATCCAGCTAAAGCACACAGGGAGTATCAATGGGCACTGACGACCAGACCAACACATGCAGTTTCCACATGAGCGGTGCGCTGCCAGCAGGTGGCGACCACCTCGGTGGCACCTTCGGTCAGTCGCCGACCCTGGACAGTTGGTATCCGCAGCGTCTCCGGGTTGAGCTTCTCCACCGGAATGGCGTAGACGCCGACCCGCTCGGCGCGGACTTCGACTACGCGGCGGCTTTCGCCACGATCGACCTCACGACGCTCAAGTCGGACATCAAGCGACTGCTCACCACATCGGTCGACTGGTGGCCGGCGGACTACGGCAACTACGGTCCACAGATGATCCGAATGGCGTGGCATGCCGCCGGCACGTACCGAATTGCCGACGGCCGTGGCGGAGCGGGCACCGCGATGCAGCGGTTCGCACCAATCGGAAGCTGGTGGGACAACGGCAACACCGACAAATCACGACGACTCCTACAGCCGATCAAGCACCAGTACGGCAACGCTCTGTCGTGGGCCGACCTGATGGTCTTGACCGGCAACTGCTCCCTCGAGTTGATGGGCCTGCCGACGTACGGCTTCGGTGGTGGACGACTCGATGCGTGGGAACCGGACGACGGCACCTGGTGGGGCCCGGAGGTCTGGAACCCGCACGCGGTCGCGAGCCCTGACGAGATGGTGAGCCGCGACGAACGCTGGCATGGTCAGAACGGCGACGCGGACTACGACCTGCAGAGCCCTTTGGCCGCGTCGCACCAGGCGCTCATTTACGTCAACCCTGAGGGGCCCTATTCGAACGGCGACCCGCTGGGCTCAGCACGCGACATTCGCATCACGTTCACGCGGATGGCGATGAACGACGAGGAAACGGTGGCATTGATCGCCGGTGGCCACGCGTTCGGTAAGAGCCACGGCCAGGTACCCGCATCCGACATCGGACCGTCACCCGAGAAAGCCCCGATCGAGTCGATGGGGCTCGGTTGGCACAACCCGGTGGGTACCGGCAGTGCCGAGCACACTTCGACCAACGGCATCGAGGGCAGCTGGACTCCGAACCCGACACAGTGGGACAACACCTACCTCGAGAACCTGTTCGCGTACGACTACGAGCAGACGAAAAGCCCGGCCGGCGCGCTGCAGTGGACACCGACTGACCCGGAGGCGCCGAAGACTCCGGACGCCCACGTACCCGGTCAGATGAACCCGCTCATGATGATGACCTCGGACATCGCACTCAAGGTCGACCCGGAGTATCGGGCCATATGCGAGCGTTTCCTGGCCGACTTCGATCTGTTCACCCTCGCGTTCTCGAAGGCCTGGTACAAGCTCACGCACCGCGACATGGGGCCGAAGCACCGGTACCTCGGCCCGGAGGTCACCATCGCCGACGACCTGCTCTGGCAGGACCCGCTCCCGGACGCAGCAGGATCCTCACTCGACGAGGCCGACGTGGCAGTGCTCAAGGAAGCCGTCCTCGCGACCGGGCTGTCCGTGTCCGACCTCGTCTACACGGCGTTCTCCGCCGCCTCGACCTACCGCGACAGCGACAAGCGCGGAGGGGCGAACGGTGCCCGCCTGGCATTGTCGCCGCAGAAAGACTGGGCGGTCAACCGACGCACCGTCCCAGTCATCGACGCGCTGCGGAACGTGCAGGCGGCTTTCACGGCGACGTCGGGCGGACGGAAGGTGTCTCTCGCCGACCTCATCGTCCTCGCCGGCAGCGCCGCCGTGGAGCAGGCGGCACGGGCGGCAGGATCTGACGCCAGCGTGCCGTTTACGCCAGGCCGTGTCGACACGACGCAGGAGTTGACCGACATCGAGATGTTCGAGTGGCTGCGACCCATTGCGGACGGGTTCCGCAACTTCGTGTCCGAGCGCTTCGAAGAGTTTGCTCCGGGCGTCGCGCCCGAGGCGGTATTCCTCGACAAGGCTAACCTGTTCACTCTCACCGCACCGGAGTGGACCGTCCTGCACGCCGGGCTCCGCGTGCTCGGCAGCAACTGGGACGGGTCCGACGTGGGTGTGCTCACGGATCACGTCGGAGCCCTGACGACCGACTTCCTCGTGAATCTGACCGACACCGACCTCATCTGGACGAAGGACGACGAGACCGCGATGACCTTCACTGGTCGGGTTCAGGTGACCGGCGAGGCTCGCTGGAGGGCCTCCCGGAATGACCTGGTATTCGGCTCGAACGCGCAACTGCGGTCGATCGCCGACGCCTACGCGGGCAGCGACGGGCAAGAACGGTTCGTCCGCGAATTCATCCGCGTCTGGTCGAAGATCATGATGCTCGACCGCTACGACGTCAAGGGCCACAAGCGTTACGGGGCAATGGCCGCCTGACCCCGGAGGTCGCGTCCCGGCGACCTGACGGCGTGGAGGCACGGCGCGGTCACGCGCTGAGCCTCCCAGCCGTCAATGCCTTGACCGAACGACGCTTGGGGCCGCGAGCCGAACGTCGCACGGATTGATCAGGCTGGGGACGGCCAAGGAATTTCCGCGGGCACCACGTGGTCGACCACACTCGCACCTGGACGGCCTGCGAGGGTGGACGGGCCGCTATGCCCTGGAAGCCGTTGCCCCCACTCGTAGAGACGCCGGCCGGATTTGCTTTGGCCTCGAATCGCGAGAGGGTGCCGCTGATGTTCTCTGTGGCGGCTCGTAAGCCTGAGCCTTCCGGGGTCACGTCCCGCTGAGGAATGCGCGTGACCGGTAGAGGTTCCCCTGTGACACAAGTGTGCCCGACCAGGCGACCGCATTGCTGGGGCAAGTATTTGTCTCGATAGGGGTCCCGCTTACGGGCACGACGCTGATGTCGTTAACCGGCCGGGAAGCATTGGCGCTGGTTCATCGGGTTGTTGCTGGTTGGGCCATCGAGGCGTCGTAGAGGCTTGCCACTCAGCGCTATTTGGCGGCCGACTTTATGCTGAGTTCGTCGGCCTCTTCCTCCGTAACGATTCCGACGAGCTCGGCAATCTTGACGACGATGTCTTCCATGGGCTCTTCGGCCGTACTGAATCCACCACGCGACGCGAGTGTCGGGGTGACCTGGTCGAGCTCCTCGAACGTCACCCCGTGCATGACCGGCACTAAGAGGCTCCGGCGCAGCAGAGCGCTGAGCTCGTTGCTCGCAATGCTGCGGTCGGTACGCAGCTTGTCGAGCATTGCGGGCGTCACCAGCACAATCCCCATGCGCGAACTGACCAGTCCACGGTCGATGGCTACTCGCATGTCCGTGCCAGGTCGCAGGCTTACCTCACTGAACCACACCGACACGTCTTTTCCGAGGAGCAACTCGTAGACGTCATTCGCGGCCGCCTGACGGTCGGGCCAGGCGTGACAGAGGAACACGTCATTCACCTGAGTCCGTATGACAGTCGCCGCGCGGACAGACTCCAGGTCGCGCACCTGCTGTTGCGTGTACGAGGCAGTCGACCCGCTGGGCTGCCAAGCCGGACGGGCGACACCACGTCCCCCGCCCCCGCTACTGCCCGACAAGCTCCCACTCCTACGCACAGGCGCGGCCGGTGTGGCGTCGGACGAGTGCGACCGAGGCGGCGAGTATGAAGAACGCCCATAGCCGGACGAGCATGCAGGGCAATTCGCGCGACCGCTTGCTGTGCGGTGGCCTTCTCTTGGAGCTGTGCATTGAGCCATGTGCTGATGATACGGAAGACCTAAGACACCGAGTGGAGCAATGGCCCGTCGGTGCCCGTAAGCCGATCGGCATACGCACCTCGAACCACATTGCCAGTCACGGGATTCAGTCAAAAAGGATCCCAGATAGGGTTCGATCTACGGGACGGTCTGGAAATGCTCGACCAAGGGGAACGGTTCGTAGAAATGGTGCAGTAGGGCGCGCCATTCTTGGTACTGCGCGGATTGCCTGAAGCCGATCGTGTGGTCGTCGAGTCGCTCCCACTCAACGAGCAATAGGTATGTGCTCGGAGACTCGATCGAACGCGACAGCGTCAGGCTACGGCACCCGGGCATTGACGAGATGATGGCCCGCGCATCGGCAAAGGCGAGCTCGAATTCAATTTCACGACCGGGAATCACGGGTAAGAGGGCATGTTCTGTTATCACCTAAGCAGTGTCCCATTCAGCGTTCCCATGTGACACAAGTGCGCCCGACCAGGCGACCGCATTGCTGGGGCAGGAATTTGTCTCGATAGGGGTCCGGCATACGGGCTCGGATCCATCCGCGGCGTATATGGGACCCTTTCCTTATGCCTGCTACTACTCGACTCATTTCTGTGACGGATGTGGAGCGCCTTGCCGGCCTTCAGCTCACCGGCCGGCTCTTCTTCGCTCCGTGGGACCCAGTCCGCGCGGACCCCTTCTTTACCGTCGCAGGCCAACAGGCGGAGGTCGAAAAGGCGCTCGCTTGGCACAGCCGTGGCGAGGCCTTACCGCACGTGATTCTCGACGAGGATTCGCAGGTTGTTGGTCGGATCACGTTTAGTGGGATCACCTACGGGGCCTTCCAATCGTGCAACATGGGTTACTGGGTCGCCCAAGAGAGCAACGGACATGGCTATGCCACCGACGCAGTTCGAGCAATGACTGCGCTTGCATTCGAAGAGTTGGGGCTGCACAGGGTTCAGGCTGAGACGCTGATCCCCAACGTGCGCTCACAACGGGTGCTTGAACGTGCCGGTTTCGCGCGCTACGGATCGGCTCCTCAATACCTGAAAATAGCGGGCCGGTGGCAAGACCATCTCATGTATCAGCTGCTTGCCGATTCCCAATAGGCGGTCAACTTCACCAACGTGATCCCACCTCATCCGCAACCAGTCGCGGACCGGGGCGATTGCAGCTTTCACGTCTCGCAGCCCGTTTCGTCGAGGGTTCCTCGACTCGCCTATCGCCGCCTTTCCCCCCCGTTTTGATTCCGTCCCATGATTGCTCGGCCTCATGACCTCACCGTGGGGATAAAGTGGGGGCCACCGATGATCGCCTGACTTCACGCCCATGTGTGAACGGTCGAGGGCGTGGGAGGCACCTGATGGGCACCTTCCTCAGCACGTTTCTCTCCGATTCCGCGGAACTTCCGGAACTCACCAATCGCGTTCATTCAGCTGGGCCGGTGCCGCTATCGTCGCCGCTGCCTGTCGCGGATCTTGCCGCAGACAGCATCGCGGCGACCATGCTCATGGCCTCGTTGCTGCACCTTGTCCGCACGGGAGTGCGCGACCCGAGGGCGAGCGAAGTTCCGCAGGTGAGCATTGCGCCGCAACTCGTCGCCGGCACCTACCGGAGCGACCAACTCTTCCGGTGGAACGGGAGCCCCGCGCCAGCGTGGGCGCCCCTGTCCGGATTCTTCGCCTCGAGCGATGGCTGGGTTCGCACTCACGCCAACTATCCCCACCACGAAGCGGCTTTGCGCACACTTCTGAGATTGGACGATTCCGTCACAGCCGAGACTGTCGCTCATGCGATTTCGCGCCGCAGCGCCCTCGATTTGGAGGATGAAGCCGCAGACTCTGGTGCGGTCATAAGCGCGGTTCGCAGCCCGAGCAGTTGGAGAGGACATCCTCAAGCCCAAACCCTGGAAGCGGATCCCTTCATCAGCCTGGTGCAGCAGGCAGGAGGCTCGGGCTGCCATAGCCTGGGGTTGGCCGACAGCTACGCGCCACTGCAGGGCGTCCGGGTGCTCGACTTGACCCGGGTGATAGCCGGTCCGGTGGCCACTCGCAGCCTCGCGTTCTTCGGCGCAGACGTCCTTCGCATCGATAGCCCTGGCATGCCGGAGCTCTCCTGGCAATATCTCGATACCGGGCAAGGGAAGCGTTCCGCGCTTCTTGACCTCGGCTACAAACCAGATCGAGACCGCCTCGAACAGCTACTAACGGACGCCGACGTTATTGTCATGGGATACAGGCCGAACAGCCTCGACCTGTTCGGCCTGTCCCCAGCCGAACTCCACAACCGCCATCCAGGGCTCGTTATCGGCCGGGTGAGCGCGTGGGGGCAAAGCGGACCTTGGGCCGAGCGTCGAGGATTTGACAGTATCGTCCAAGCAGCCAGCGGCATCGCCCAGATCCACGCAGACGGCACGGGCAGGCCAGGTGCTTTGCCAGCCCAAGCTCTGGATCATTCCGCCGGGTACCTACTTGCCGCCGGGATCATGTCATCACTTCGACGTCGACACCTCGACGGGCACGGGTGGACCGTCGACATTTCACTGGCCCGTGTCGCACAAGAGCTACTCGTCCAGCCTCATTCCCCGCCAACCGAAGCCGGCCCAAACGTGATCAGAACCGTGAACGCGGAAACGCCGGGAGGAACCGTCACCTGTGCCGCACCCGCGATCAGCATCAGCGGCGGCTCGAAACGCTACAGGTGGATCGGCCGCCCGTGGGGAGCGGACCAGCCAGAATGGTCCGAGCCAGGATC
The DNA here is from genome assembly GCF_035019865.1 of Cryobacterium sp. 10I5. NCBI lineage: Bacteria > Bacillati > Actinomycetota > Actinomycetes > Micrococcales > Microbacteriaceae > Cryobacterium > Cryobacterium sp. 10I5. Next base: position 4,031 of record NZ_JASJVI010000091.1, on the reverse strand, counting down.
CGCCGACGTCCAGCGATAAGGCCCACCAGGAAGGTGCGCCATCGGCAGGTGCAACATGGCGAAGCCGCCCGCTGCGGGTTCCGCTTACAGCCTTTAGGTTGGAAAGATGGATGAAGAGGTTCTAGCGGGGGGCAACTCGAGTATGGTCGTGCGGGTAGGCGACACCGTTCGCCGCTCCGCCGGTCCTTGGACTCCCGCGGTGCATCAGCTTCTGACCGCACTCCGCGCGGCGGGAGTGATGGAAGTACCTGAGCCCTTTGGCCTGGACGAGCAGGGCCGGGAAGTGCTCTCCTACCTTCCGGGAATCGTTGGCAATTACCCAATGCCCAGCTGGATCTGGTCGCCCACGATCCTGCGCGAGGCTGGGTCCTTGCTTCGACGGGTGCATGACGCGAGCGCGCCCCTCGTGCACGCGGCCGCGGAATGGCAGTTGCCTGCGCACGAGCCAGTCGAGGTGGTGTGCCTGAACGACGTCGCACCGTACAACATGGTTTTCCAAGACGGTCACATCACGGGTCTTATCGACGCTGACATGGCCTCACCCGGGCCTCGGATTTGGGATCTCGCTTACCTCGCATATCGGCTCGTCCCGCTCGGCGAGTACGCAGACCATGACGCCCCAGGATGGGATGCTCGCCCCGGCCGGCTCGATGCGCTCATTCGCTCATACGGCTATGAGTTCGACCAGACTGCCGTTCTTCGGACGGCAGCGGACCGCATGGAGGATCTCGCCGTGTTCACGGATCAACGTGCCGACGACACGGGCCGCAGTGATTTCCTGGAGCATGCCGCACTGTACCGACGTGATCGCGACCGACTTCTCGACATGAGCGCAAGCCTGCAGGCCTCGTGAACGCGGATATCCACGTAGTCCAAGTCAACGATCCACGCCTGAAGCGTCTAACCGAGGCGGGGTATGTCGTTGTCGGCGAGTCGTGGGGTGCCCGCCTGCGCCTCAGCGATCCACCCAACCTAACGGTCCTGAACGCGGCCGTCATCGCGGCAACGGACCAAGGATTTCTGATCGAGGAACTCGATGATAGCTGGGCGCCTCAGGTCACGGCCCTTGAAGCCTTGAACCACGCCGACTACCCGTTTACGCCAGCGACATCCGTGCCGCACCGCGACGAGTGCGACGTGCTCGAACTGTGGAAATCTGGGTGCCGCCTATTTGGCGCCATCACTGACGGGCAACTCGTGGCCGTCAGCGCAATTAGCCTGACGGCCACGCGCGCGGAAACCGAATTCACTTCCGTCCACCGCTCTTATCGTCGGAAAGGGCTCGCCGTTGCCGTCAAAGCCGCATCGGTCACGGCGTTGGCCCACGACGGCGTGCGGATCTTCGGCACGGGTGGAGCTCAAGTCAACACCGGCAGCATCCGCATGAACGAACACCTCGGCTATGCCATCGAAGAACGCTGGCTCAGCCTCACGGTGCCGCAGTAGAACAGGAACGCACGCGCCCGGAGGAGGTCCGGCTTGTGGGCACCAGACCCTACGGACCCAGCGTGGCCCGAACGATCACGATTGCCTTCGGTGGTTGCGTCACGAGAGGCGACATTCGGAAACCTGTGGTCTCCGGGGTGTTGCGTCTATGCATGAGGCCATGCACGTATCGCTGCGATTTCTTCGCCCTCGACCGGTTCCCGGTCGCATGGGCTTAGTCGTACGCGCTTAGGTCCAGCGACAGATCGGTCGGGGGTGGCTCCTCCATCCGATCTCATCAAAGGACCAGAACATGACGTCATATCTCTCTGCGGCGGAACTCACCGACGCGCTCAACCTTCGCGACCTCTCCGACCCTGACCAGGGTCACCATGCGATGCAGACGCTGCTCGACGGCGTCGTATCCGCTCTTGCCGGTCACTGGGACATCCCGGCCGAAACCATCCGATACAGTCCGCTGGTCGCTGTCGCCGACAACTACGACAAGCTCGGCTTCGACCCGACGGCAGTCACCAGGGACCGGCGATACTCGCGCTATGTGAGTCCAACGGTGATGCTGCGCAGCCACACATCGGCCTCGATTCCCACCCTGCTGCAGTCGGTGTCGACGCAGACCAGCTGCGACCGGCTGCTGGTGTTGCCTGGCCTGGTCTACCGCCGCGATGCAATCGACCGCACCCACGTAGGGGCCCCGCACCAGGTTGATCTGTGGCGGGTGAGTTCTGGCAAGACACTCACTGCCGCAGATCTGCAGATGATGATCGAAACCCTGGTGAAAACGGTGCTGCCCGGCGCGAAGTGGCGCCCCGTTTCGGCGGCGCATCCGTACACGGTCAACGGCTGTCAGGTCGATGTGTCAATCGCGGGTGAGTGGCTGGAGCTGGCGGAGTGCGGATTGATCGCACCGCACATCCTCACCGCGGCCGGTCTGGACCCCGATGCGTGGTCTGGGCTTGCTCTGGGCATGGGGCTGGACCGGGCGTTGATGCTGAGAAAGGGTATCCCTGACATTCGGCTTCTGCGGGCGGCGGATCCACGGATCGCACAGCAAATGCTCACCCTGTCACCCTGGCAGGCCATTTCAGTCATGCCCGTGATCCGCCGCGACATCTCGATCGTCGTCGACGTGGCTGCGGACGCCGAGACCCTGGGTGATCGAGCAAGGGCGGCGTTAGGCGATCGCATCGACGACCTTGAATCGGTGGAAGTTCTGAACGCCACCGCGTACGCGGATCTCCCGCGAGGCGCGCAGGACAGGCTGAGGCTCCGGCCGGACCAAGCAAATGCACTTGTCCGACTCACACTCCGACCAATCTCCAAGACCCTGACGCACGGCGAAGCGAATGACATCCGCGACGACATCTATAGGGCATTGCATGAAGGCCCCGTTCTTGAACTGATTGGATAACCGGTTGACAGGCTCTGTTGCGCGGAGTCCATCTGTGCGCAACAGAGACCCGGACACGACCCACCCAGTCTCATCCCCGCGTTCGCAAGGGCTTCGGCGGATTCAAGTGGTGGAAGCAACAGAGGCGATTTCCTCCTTGAGACCAGCTCGCTGAGGAGGTCGTCTAGGGTGCTGCGTTTGAGGGCCGATGTGGGTGCGACTGAACCCGCCAGAAAGGGGTGGGCGAACCCATCGGCGGGGGAGGAATGGCCGGCTGCTGGGTGTCAGAGCGCTGAAGGGCGGCCGTGGTACGCTAAATCCATCACGATCAGCCCGCTCGCCTCACGGCTCGGGCTGATTTTCTTTAACTGGGGGACTCGTGGCTGAGTACACAAAGAAGTGGTTGTCGGTCGACGGACAGGTCGCCAAGCTTGAGTCACGCGGCGTTGAGGTGGGCGACCACGAGAGTTTCCGCGGGTTGCTTCGAGCCGTCGGGTATTACCGACTCACGGGCTACCTTTATCCATTCCGGGAATCGGAACCTTTTCGGGATGACGCCGGACGGATCAGGTTTCGAGTTCTTAACCGCTATCGTTCCGGCACGTCTGTAGGGCAAGCTTCTGCGCTCATTGATTTTGATCGTCGCCTGCGGATGCTCGTTCTCGAGGGCATCGAGCGGATCGAGATTTCTTTCCGCATGCAGATCGGCTATGTGTTGGGCAGGCAATCGGCATTCGCCCACATGGATCCCGTCAACTTCGTCAACTCGTTTACGGAATCACAGACTGATAAGGCGACCGGCGACACACTGCCCAGTAGACACGCGCAGTGGATCGAGCGTGTGAAAGAGCGCCAGGCCGATTCTGACGAAGCCTTCGTCGCTCACTTTCGCAACAAGTACGACGATGAAATGCCTATCTGGGCGTTAACGGAAATTCTGGAGCTCGGACATCTCGGCCGGCTCTATTCGGGATTGAACAGTTCGTTGGCGACGGAGATCGCCGCGGCCTACGGGGCACCGTCGAAGAAGGTAATGGTCAGCTGGATCTCCAGCCTGAACTATGTCCGGAATGTCTCTGCACATCACGCACGCCTCTTTAACCGCAAGCTTGTCAGCGCACCCCTCTCTGTCAACCTTGGGTAAGGCACCGGGATCGTCCCGAATAGTGTCGTAGAGGGCGGGGAAGGATTTCCCCTT
>NZ_JASJVI010000090.1:0-15077 GCF_035019865.1 Cryobacterium sp. 10I5 | reverse complement strand
GGCTAGGCGAAGTGGGCGGGGAGGGTGGCGCGGTGGCGCGACTGCAGGTCGGCGAGGGAGACGGTGAAGACGTCCTGGATCTCCAGGGCGTCGAGCGTGTTGTCGGTGACACCGATGCGCAGCACCGGGTAGTTGCGGCCTTCGCAGAGGCCGAGGAACTTCACGTCGTCCTCGCGCGGCACCGAGACGATGACGCGGCCGGCCGACTCCGAGAACAGGGCGACGGATGCGTCGATCCCGTCCCGCTCGCAGATGTCGCCGAGCCACACGCGGGCCCCGACCCCGAACCGGAGCACTGCTTCGGCCAGGGTCTGCGCGAGCCCGCCGGAGGACAGGTCGTGCGCGCTGTCGACGAGCGCCTCGATCGACGCCGCATGGAGCAGGCCGGCAAGCCGGGCCTCCCCGGCCAAGTCGACGACCGGCGGCAGGCCGCCGAGGTGCCCGTGCACGACATCGGCCCACGCCGAGCCGTCGAGCTCCTCGCGGGTGATGCCGAGCAGGTAGATGTTGTGTCCGTCGTCCTGCCAGCCGCTCGGCACCCGGCGGGCGACGTCGTCGATCACGCCGAGCACCGCGACGACGGGCGTCGGGTAAATCGGCTGGTCGCCGGTCTGGTTGTAAAACGACACGTTGCCGCCGGTGACCGGGATCTCGAGCTCGAGGCATCCGTCGGCGAGGGCCGTGACGGCGCGTTCGAACTGCCACATCACCTCGGGGTTCTCGGGGGAGCCGAAGTTGAGGCAGTCGCTGATGCCGACCGGCACCGCGCCGGTCGCGGCGACGTTGCGGTACGCCTCGGCGAGGGCGAGCTGGGCGCCACGGTACGGGTCGAGCTGGCAGTAGCGGCCGTTGGCGTCGGTCGCGATGACGAAGCCGAGGCCCGACTCCTCGTCGATGCGGATCATGCCGGCGTCGTCGGGGAAGGAGAGCGCGGTGTTGCCGAGCACGTAGCGGTCGTACTGGTCGGTGATCCAGCTCGGGTCCGCGAGGTTGGGCGAGCCCAGAAGGGCGAGGAACTGCTCGCGCAAGTCCGCGGCATCCGTCGACCGGGGCAACGTCGAGGCCGAGTCGGCCTGCAGTGCGTCGATCCAGGTCGGGTAGGCGACCGGGCGGTCGTAGACCGGGCCGTCGATCGCGACCGTGCGCGGGTCGACGTTGACGATCTCCTCGCCGTTCCAGTCGATCACGAGTCGGCCGGTGTCGGTGACCTCGCCGAGCACGCTCGTCTCGACGTCCCACTTTTTGGTCATCGCGAGGAAGCCCTCGAGCTTCTCGGGCGTGACGACCGCCATCATCCGCTCCTGGCTCTCGCTCATCAGGATCTCCTCGGCGGTGAGCGTCGGGTCGCGCAGCAGCACCTTCTCGAGCTGGATGTACATGCCGCCGTCGCCGTTCGAGGCGAGTTCCGAGGTCGCGCAGCTGATGCCGGCCGCGCCGAGGTCCTGGATGCCCTCGACGAGCTTGTCGCGGAACAGTTCGAGGCAGCACTCGATGAGCACCTTCTCGGCAAAGGGGTCGCCGACCTGCACCGCGGGCCGCTTGGTGGGGCCGTCGGCGCTGAAGGTGTCCGAGGCGAGAATGGATGCCCCGCCGATGCCGTCTCCGCCGGTGCGGGCCCCGAAGAGCACGACCTTGTTGCCCACGCCGCGGGCGTTGGCGAGGTGCAGGTCCTCGTGGCGCAGCACGCCGACCGAGAGCGCGTTGACGAGCGGGTTGCCCTGGTAGACCGAGTCGAACCAGGTCTCGCCGCCGATGTTCGGCAGGCCGAGGCAGTTGCCGTAGAACGAGATGCCGGAGACGACGCCGTGCACGACGCGCGCGGTGTCCGGGTCGTCGATACGGCCGAAGCGGAGGGCGTCCATCACGGCGACCGGGCGGGCGCCCATCGAGATGATGTCGCGCACGATGCCGCCGACGCCGGTCGCGGCGCCCTGGAACGGCTCGATGTAGGAGGGGTGGTTGTGTGACTCGATCTTGAAGGTGACGGCCCAGCCCTCGCCGACGTCGAGCACGCCCGCGTTCTCGCCCATGCCGACCATCAGGTTCTTCTTCATGGCGGGGGAGACCTTGTCGCCGAACTGGCGCAGGTACTTCTTCGAGCTCTTGTAGGAGCAGTGCTCGCTCCACATCACCGAGTACATCGCGAGCTCGCCGCTCGTGGGGCGGCGGCCGAGGATGGTGCGGATCTCCTGGTACTCGCCCGCGGTCAGGCCGAGCGCGCCGAAGGGCTGGTCCTTGTCCGGGGTGGCGATCGCGTTCGCGACGGTGTCGGCGATGCCGCGGGAGGGGGTGTTTGAGGCAGCGGTCACGAGCGGTGTACTCCCAGAGTCAACGGATGCTTAGCGCGGCCCAGTCTACCGGTTGCCTTCCCGGCGCCCCCTGTCGGCTCTCGCCAGTGCCAACTGTTGCCGCTGCGGACAACTGTGACCGGCGCACCGGCCACAGTTGTCCGCACCGGCAACAGGTGCCGAGGATTCGGCCCGCGATGTCCTTTCGGGACGGCCCCGTTCGTTCCTAGAGTAGATCCCACCATTCCCGATGGGTCATTCGATGAAATCCCCGATGAAGGAGTCACCATGCCCAGCTATGTTGCCCTGATCTACACCCGCGACGTCGACTGGACCGCCCCAGAGCAGGCGGCCGAAATGGCGGAGTACCAGGAATTCGGCCGCGACGCCGAGGCCGTCATCCGCGGCGGCGCCGCGCTCTACCCGACCCAGACCGCGACGACCGTGCGGGTCACCGGCGGCAAGGGCGGCGACATCGTCATCGGCGACGGCCCGTACGCCGAAACGAAGGAGGCCCTGACCGGCTTCTACCTGCTCGAGTGCGACAGCCTCGACGAGGCGATCCGGCACGCGGCCGCGATCCCCGCCGCCTGGAACGGCGTCGTCGAGGTGCGTCCGACGGTCCCGACCCTGATGTGATGACGGCGACGGATGCCGGCGGCGGTATCCCCGAGGTCGTCCCCGCCCGGTCCGGGCGACCTGAGGTGTCGCATTTCGATGTTCCCGCTGCCGACGAACGTCGATCTGCGCCACCTCACGGGACGATCCCGAGCGCGGCAGTCGAGGCCGGCCCCGACCCGGCCGAGGCCCTCGCCGCGCTGCTGCGTGGCGAGGGGCGCCGGGTGCTGGCCACCGTCATCCGTCTGACCGGGGACCTGGCCCTGGCCGAGGACGCCGTGCAGGACGCCGCCATCAGCGCCCTGGAGACCTGGCGTCGCATCGGCGTGCCGCCGAATCCGCGCGCGTGGCTCACCCTTGCGGCCAAGCGGCGAGTGATCGACCTGCTCCGGCGGGAGGGCGCGCGGCCGAACAAGGAACGGGAGGCGATCATCCTGGCCGTGCAACGGGCACCCGATGACACCCCGCCCGGCGTCGTCCGCGACGACCAGCTCCGGCTGATCTTCACCTGCTGCCACCCGGCGCTCGCGCAGGAGGCGCAGGTCGCGCTCAGCCTGCATGTGCTCTGCGGGCTGAGCGTCGCTGAGGTCGCCCGGGCGCTCCTCGTCTCGGAGGCGACGATGGCCAAGCGCCTCACCCGGGCGCGGCGCAAGATCGCCGACGCCGGCATTCGCTACCGGGTTCCTGACGCGGAGGAGCTGCCCGGCCGGCTGGGCGCCGTCGCGACGACTGTGTTCCTGCTGTTCACCGAGGGGTACGCGTCCCGGTCGGCGGATGCCCCGCCTCCCGTGTCCGCGTCGGTTTCGCCCGCGCCGCCCGCGTCGCTTTCGGTATCGCCAGCGACGCTGGAGCTTCCGCCGCCGGAGGCGCCACCGATCTCGCAGGTGCCTAGCTCGGCCCCGCCGGCCGCGCAGACAGGGCCGCCCGGCGCATCCGTTGCCGAGGAGGCGATCCGGCTGGGGCGGCTGCTCGTCGAGCTGATGCCGGGTGAGCCCGTGCTCGAGGGACTGCTCGCGACGATGCTGCTCCAGCACTCCCGGCTGCGCGCCCGGTTCGATGACGCGGGCGACATCGTCCTCCTCGCCGACCAGGACCGCGGCCTCTGGGACCGGGGCCTCGCCGCGGAGGGCATCGAGCTCGCCGCGTCCGCGATCCGCGGCAGCAGCATCCGCCCGGAGAGGTTCGCGGTCACGGCCGCGATCGCCGCCTGCCACGCCCTCGCAGCGGATGCCGCGGCCACCGACTGGGACGCTGTCCTCGCCTGGTACGACGTGCTGCTCCACCTCGACCCGAGCCCGGTCGTACGGCTGAACCGGGCGGCCGCCCTCGCCGAGAGCGGCGACCCGGACGCTGCGCTCGCCGCCGTCGACCGGATCGACGGTCTCGGCGACTACTTCTGGTTCCACGCGACCCGAGCGGAACTGCTCCGCCGGCTGGGGCGCGACCGGGAGGCGGGCGCCGCTGCTGTCGTGGCGGCCGGGCTCACCGAGTCTGCGGCGCAGCGCCGGCTGCTCGCGCGCCGGCATCCGCTCTGAGTCAGATCCGCTCTACGGCAGGCGTGGCCGCCCGTGCGCCCGCATCCGCGGGTACATTGCTGGCATGGAGAGACCATCGGTTCGGGCCCGCCACCGGGCGCTCCTCGCGGCCAGGGACTCGACCGAGAGACTTGAGTTCTTCAGCGATGCCGTCTTCGCCATTGCGATGACGCTCCTCGTGCTCGACTTGCGGGTGCCCTCGCTCGCGACGGTCCCACGGGACGAGCTCGGTGGGGCGCTGCTCGACCAGGCGCCCAAATTGTTCGCCTACGTGCTCAGCTTCGCTGTGATCGGCCTGAACTGGTCGAGCCATTTCCGCAGGTTCCAGGTGATCGACCGGGTCGACCGGCGGCTCGTGCAACTCGACCTGCTGCTCCTGATGCTGGTCGCGTTCGTGCCGTTTCCCACGGCGGTGCTCAGCGAATACGGCCCGGAGGTCGCGGGCGTCGTACTCTACGCGGGCACGGTCGCGCTGATCGACGGCGTCCAGTGCCTGATCTGGGTGCACGCCAGGAGGGCGGGCCTGCTCAGCCCCCTGGTCGACCGGGGGCTGTATCGCTACGTGCGGCGCAACATCCTGGTGCCCGGAGTCGCGTTCCTGGTCTCGATCGTGATCGCCCTTCTCGGCCAGCCCCTGATCGCGATGCTGAGCTGGCTCGCGATCTCACCCGCATCCATCGCGCTCAGTCGGGCCAGACTCGTGCGCCCGGACGAGCTCGAGCCGGCCGTGCGCCCCCGGCCGCCCGCGGGCAGGCCCGCCGCGCCTGCCGCGTCGACCGCACCCATCCCGCCCGGCACGCCCGCCGCGCCGAGCCCCTGAACGGATGCACCGTGCCACGATGGAGGAATGACCTACCTTCCGGCTGACACCAGATATGAGTCCATGCCCTACCGCCGCACCGGGAAGAGCGGCCTCAAACTCCCGGCCGTATCGCTCGGGCTGTGGCAGAACTTCGGCGGGGTCACCCCGCTCGAGACGCAGCGCGCGATCCTGCGCCGTGCCTTCGACCTCGGCGTGACGCACTTCGACCTCGCCAACAACTACGGCCCGCCGTACGGCAGCGCCGAGAGCAACTTCGGGATCCACCTCAAGCAGGACTTCCGTCCGCACCGCGACGAGCTCGTCATTTCGACCAAGGCCGGCTACGACATGTGGGCGGGCCCGTATGGGGAGTGGGGCTCCCGCAAGTCGCTGCTCGCGAGCCTCGACCAGTCCCTCGGACGGATGGGCCTCGACTACGTCGACGTGTTCTACTCGCACCGCGCGGACCCGGACACCCCGCTCGAGGAGACCATGGGCGCGCTGCACACCGCCGTCACGAGCGGCCGTGCTCTTTACGCCGGCATCTCCTCGTACTCGCCCGAGCGCACCCGGCAGGCCGCGGCGATCCTCGCCGACCTCGGCACGCCGCTGCTGATCCACCAGCCCTCGTACTCGATGTTCAACCGCTGGGTCGAGGACGACCTGCTGACCACCCTCGAGGACCTCGGCGTCGGCTGCATCGCCTTCTCCCCGCTCGCCCAGGGGCTGCTCACCGACCGGTACCTGCACGGGGTGCCCGCGGACTCGCGGGCGGCGCGCGCCGGGTCGATGAAAAGCGATATGGTCAGCGACGAGACGCTCACTCATATCCGTGCCCTGACCGACATCGCCGAGGCACGCGGGCAGTCGCTCGCGCAGCTCGCCCTCGCCTGGGTTCTGCGGCGCCCCGAGGTGACGTCGGCGCTGATCGGGGCGTCCTCGGTCGCACAGCTCGAGACCAACGTCGCCGCCGTCGAGAACCTGGCCTTCACAACAGCGGAGCTCAACGCGATCGACAAGCACGCGGTCGATGCCGGCATCAACCTGTGGGAGGCATCCGCCGCCGTCTGAGGGCCCGTGCGCCGAACCAATTCGACGGAGATTTTGGGTTGTGAGGCCCGAAAACGGCCTCCCACGTACTTTTTTGGCAAAAAGTCCGTCGAATTGGTTAGGGCGGACCCGGGGCTGGTCAGCGCGAGACGGTGCGACGGCGCGAGATGGGGCGAGCGGATGCGGGCGCGCGGCCGGGCCGGGCCCCGCGCGCACCGCGGGGTGCGGGTTACGCGGCTGCGAGCATCCGCTCGATCGCGGAGGTGAAGAACGTGAGCCCGTCGGTGCCGCTGCGCATCGCGGACGCGGTGTCGGGGCCGAAGCCGGCCTCGACCGCGTGTTCGGGGTGCGGCATCAGGCCGACGACGTTGCCGCGGGCGTTGCTGATGCCGGCGATATCGTTGAGGGAGCCGTTCGGGTTCAGTCCGACGTAGCGCACGACGACCCGGCCTTCGCCCTCGAGCTCGGCGAGGGTCTCGGCGGAGGCGATGAAGCCGCCCTCGCCGTTCTTGAGCGGGATGGTGATTTCCTGGCCGGTGGTGAAGCCGCTCGTCCAGACGGTGTCGGTGTTCTCGACGCGCAGCTGCTGGTCGCGGCAGATGAAGGAGCCGTGGTCGTTGCGAATGAGCCCGCCCTCGAGCAGGTGCGCCTCGGTGAGCATCTGGAAGCCGTTGCAGATGCCGAGCACCGGCATGCCGCTGTTCGCTGCGTCGATGACCTCGGCCATGATCGGCGAGAGGCTCGCGATCGCGCCCGCGCGCAGGTAGTCGCCGTAGCTGAAGCCGCCGGGCAGCACGATCGCGTCGACGCCGCGCAGGTCGTGCTCGCCGTGCCAGAGTGCGACGGGTTCCGCGCCGGCGATCCGGATCGCGCGCTGCGCGTCACGGTCGTCGAGCGAACCGGGGAAGGTGACGACGCCGATGCGCATCAGGCGGATGCCCCGACCGTGCTGTCTGCGCCGACGACGTGGATGCCGACGACGTCTTCGATCACGGCGTTGGAGAGCACGGAGTCGGCGAGCTCGCGCACTTCGGCGAGCACGGCCTCGTCGACGGGCCCGTCGATGGTGAGCTCAAAACGCTTGCCGAGGCGAACGCTCGTGAAGCGGCTCTTGCCGAGGCGGCCGAGGACGCCGGCGACGGCTTTTCCCTGCGGGTCGAGCAGCTCGGCCTTGGGCATAACTTCAACGACGATGGTTGGCATGGTTCACTCCGGTGGCGTCGGGGGCGTGGATGCCTCGATTCTACAGTCCACAAGGGCAGCGCCCGGGTCGGTCTCTATCGCCTCAGCTCATGCTGAGTTGCGGAGAAAGCACCCTCCCGGCGCGGGCGGAGGTGTTTTCTCCGCAATCGAAACGTGGCGCCGGTCCATCGACGGCTACCGGCCGCTTCCGGCGCCGCTCTGCCCGAAGGCCGCCGGGATGCCGGTCCCCGGCGCGAGGCCGGCCTGCCCGAGCAGTACCCCGCGGAGCACGTCACGGATCGCCGCGACCCCCTCGAGCGTCTCGACGAAGCTCGTGCTGAGCGGCGACAGCCCGATCCGCAGACCCTCCGGCCCACGGAAATCGGGGATGACGTCGTGTTCCCAGAGCGTCGTCGTGACCTGGCGCATCGCCGGGTGGTTGACGGTGACGTGGCCGCCGCGGTGGCGCGGGTCTCGTGGCGACGTGAGGGTCGCACCGAGGGGCGCGAGCCACTCGTCGACGAGGGTGATCGCGAACTCGGTGAGCGCGACCGACTTGGACCGCACCTCGTCGATGCCCGCTTCGCCGATCATCGCGATCGTGTCCTGCATCGCGAGCATGCCGACGATCGGCGGCGTCCCGCTCTGAAACCGGCGGATGCCGTCGGCCGGGTGGTACCCCGGCCCCATCGTGAACACGTCCCTGGTCCCCATCCAGCCCTGGATCGGCTGGGTGAGCACGTCCTGCAGGTCGCGGCGCACGTACCCGAAGGCCGGCGCCCCCGGTCCGCCGTTGAGGTATTTGTACGAACAGCCGACGGCGAGGTCGACGTCGCAGAGGTCCAGCTCGACGGGGACGGAGCCGACGGAGTGGCTGAGGTCCCAGAGGACGAGGGCCCCGACCGCATGCGCCGCGGCGGTGATCCGGCGCATGTCGGCGAGGTACCCCGAGCGGTAGGCGACGTGGCTCAGCAGCACGAGCGCCGTCTGCGGGCCGATCGCCGCGCGCACCTGGTCGAGCGAGACCCCGCCGGCAGGGTCGGAGTGGATCCAGTGCAGCGTCAGCCCGCGCTCGGCCGCGATGCCCTCGAGGAGGTACCGGTCGGTAGGGAAGTTGTCGGTGTCGAGCACGATCTCGGTGCGCGCCGGTTCGGAGCCCACCCTGCGATAGTCCACCGCGGCCCGGGCGAGTTTATAGAGCAGTACGGTCGTCGAGTCGCCGATGAAGACCTGGCCGGGGCCCGCCCCGAGCGCTATCCGCCCGAGTTCGTCGCCGATCCGGAAGGGAAGCTCCATCCACTCCTCGTCCCAGCCGCGGATCAGCCGGGTGCCCCAGTTGTGGGTCAGGAACTCGGTGATCCGCCCGACACTCGCGAGCGTGGGCCGGCCGAGCGAATTGCCGTCGAGGTAGACGAAGGGACTGGCCGCGCTGCCCGCCGCGCTGCCCGCCGCACCGCCCGCCGCACCGCCCGCCGCACCGCCTGCCTCAGTGCCCACGAACTGCCGGCGGTAGTGCGCCAACCCGTCGATGCGGTCCATTCGGCGGGCGAAGACGAGGTGGGCATCCGTGCTGTTTTCGAGTCGGGTGCGGCTCGGGTCGAGGGGAGGCGTCATCGGGAGTCCTTGGTTTTCATGGCCGCTGCGAGCTGTCGACCGGCGCGACGCGTTCTCCGGCGAGATTCACGGGTTCGCGCGCGAGACCGGTTCTCCGGCGAGATTCTATCCCGGACGACGGATTCCGGGCGCTGGCACAGGCGACATGGAGGATTCCCTCCGACTCGTCATAGCCGGGGGACTTACAATCGTCTCCATGACTTCGTCCGAACAGACCCCGCAGGACGGGGCGCAACCGCGTCGACGCGACGCCCGGCAGAACCGAGAGCGCCTGATCATCGAGGCGCGGGCGCTCATCGCGCAGAACGGGGTCGACGCCTCCCTCGAGGAGATCGCCCGCCGCGCCGACGTCGGCGTGGCCACCCTGTACCGCAACTTCCCGACCAGGGACGACCTCGTGCGCGCCCTCTACGACATCGCGCTCGCCGAACTCGCGACCGTCCGCGACGAAATCGCCGCGGCGCAGACGGCCTGGGCCGGCATCGAGCTCTACATGGAGCGTGTCGCCGAGTGGCTTGTCGCCGATCCGGCGCTCCCGCACATTCTCAAGCGCATGGAGGTCATCGACCCCGGCAGCGGCAAGGGCACCGAGTTCCAGGCCGTGATCGCCGGTCTCGTCGCTCGCGCAAAGAAGGACGGTGCCCTGCGGGCGGATGTCGACGCGGTCGATCTCGCGGTGCTGGTCACCATGGTCGGTTCTCTCGGCACGCACGGCGGCGGTCACACCGGCCAGTGGCGCAGGCAGCTCGCGATCGTGCTCGACGGCCTGCGGCTGCCGGCAACGGACCGACCCCGGCTGCCCGGCCGCCCGCTTGCCGCCCGCGAGTTCCAGGCAGCGGTTCACGGGGTCACCCGTCGCGCCAAGCGAGCCGCATCCGGCCGCGCAGCGGGATCCGGGGCCTGAGTGAAGGTCGCGACCGTCTACGACGTCGCCGCCCACGCGGCGGTGTCGATCGCGACGGTGTCCCGGGTGCTGCGCCGTCCGAATGACGTGCGCGAGTCGACCCGGGAGCGGGTCCTCGACTCTGTGCAGGCCCTCGGCTACGTTCCGAGCGCGAGTGCACGGTGCCTCGCGGTCCAGCGCACCGGTGTCCTCGGCCTGTTCTTCCCCGGTATCGACGACGAGGACGACCGGGGAGAGGCGCCGTTCGTGCAGGACCTGTCGGTCTCGATGGTCGTCGACACGGCGGGCGGCAGCGAGGTCGCTCCGCCGAACCTCTCCTTCGACGGGGTGCTGCGCGGCAGCGAGCGCGAGGCGTGGCGCCACGGTTTTGCCCTCATGGTAGGCGTCGGCAGGGATGCCAATCCCGCCGACATGGTGCGGGACATCGCCGGGCGGGTCGATGCGGTGGCGGTGCTCGCCGGCAGCGTTCCGGACGAGCTCCTCAAGCACGTCTCGCGTCGGATTCCGGTCGTGTTGATCGGCGGCCCGCGCCGCTGCGCCGAGGTGGACTTCGACCACGTCAGCGTCAGCAACCGGGAAGGAATGCGCGCGCTCACCGCGCACCTCCTCGAGAGTGGCGACACCACGGACCTCGCCTTCGTCGCCGGACCCGCCGATTCGCCGGACAGCGCGGAGCGGTACCAGGGCTTCGTCGAAGCTCTCGAGGGGGCGGGCCTCGACCCCGCTGCCGCGACGATCCTGCAGGGCGACTTCTCGCGCATCCGTGCCCGCCGGCTCGCCGAAACGCTGCTCGCCACCGGGCGGATGCCGCGGGCCCTGGTCTGTGCGAACGACCGCACCGCGCTCGGCATGCTCGACGTGCTCGTGCCCGCCGGCGTCCGGGTGCCCGATGACGTCATTGTGACCGGCTTCGACGGCATCGAAAGCGGGAGCCTGTCCACTCCGCGCCTCACGACCGTGTACCAGCCGATGGTCGAACTCGGGCGAGCGGCGATCCGGGCGATGCTCAGCCGGATCGAGCACCCGGACCAGCCGCCGATCACCGCGCGCCTGCCCGTGAAGGTCCTGCTCCGCGAAAGCTCAGAGGGCACCCTCCCGTCCTGACCGCGCGCCAAGGCCGTCGCGCCCCAGAGTGCTGCTGTCGCCGTGTGTACCGAATGTCACCGGTGGACGGGGTCACCTCGACGGGGGCTGCGATTCTCGGCCGCAGCGCCGGTGCCGGCGCGCCTAGGCTGGGAATCCTCGGCAGCACCGCGTCAGGCCGGAAATGGAGCGCACCATGAGCACGATAGACCCGACCGCTACCCCGCCCGCGACCGGGCGGCATTCGGCCGAGGCCGACGTCGTCGCCGACCTCACGGCTTTCGGCGCCGCTGACGACACCGGCGCCGATGTTGATGTCGCTGATCCTGATGTCGCTGTCGACGGTCCCGTCACGGCCCCGACCTTCGCCCCGTCTGATCGCTTGTTCGACGGCTGGCCAGGGGTGCCCCGCTTCGGCACCCTGCCGGTCCCCCTGACGGATGCCGTCGCGAACGTCGGCATCGACCTGCCCGTCGGGCGCGTGACGGCCCTGCATGCCCGGCCGGAGGCATCCGCTCGCGGTGTCGTATTGCTCGTGCCGGGCTTCACCGGCTCGAAGGAGGACTTCGGCGGCTTTCTGCCGCTCCTCGCCGAACGCGGCTGGGACGCCTGGTCGTACAGCCAGCGCGGGCAGGCAGACTCCGCGGCCCCCGCCGGCGCCGAGAACTACACGCTCGAGGCCTTCGCCCAGGATGTCGTCGCCGTGGCCGCACTCGTCGGCAGCGGCCGGCCGGTGCACCTGCTCGGGCACAGCTTCGGCGGGGTCGTCGCCCGGGCCGCCGCGATCCTGGCGCCAGAGGCATTCCTTGACGTCACCCTGCTCTGCTCCGGTCCCCACGGCTGGACCGGGCGGATGGAGCGCGAGGCTGCGATCGTCAGCGAGCGCGGGTCGGCGGCCTGGTGGAACGAGGACAATGCGCACACCGTCGGCCTCCCCGACGCCGCCCTGACCGCCGACGAGGCGTTCCGCCGTCTGCGGATGGGAGCCACGAGCGACGATCAGCTGCTTGGCGCCGCCGCGATCCTCAGCGACGAGAACGACACCACCGGCGAGTTGCTCGCGACCGGCCTCGACACCCTGGTCGCGCACGGCGTCGACGACCCGGCCTGGCCCCAGGACTGGCAGGCGAGTATGGCCGGCCTGCTCGATGCCCGGTACGCGATCATCCCGGAGGCCGCGCACTCGCCGCAGCTCGAGAATCCGGAGGCGACCGCCGACCTGCTCGACGAGTTCTGGGGTCGCGACCGCGCGCATCCGGCGGTCGAGGACCCGCAGCGCTAGCCGCCGCGCCGCGCCCGTGCCGCACTGCCGCGCCCGCACCAGCGCCGAGTGTCGCCGTCCGCGCCGACTGTCGCCGGTGTAGCGGGTCGATTCGGCAAGAACGGCGACACTCGCTGAACCGTGAGCGTGAGCCGGATGCGGGCGTGCCGGGCTCAGGCGGGGGTGGCCGTGCGCACCACGATCTGGTTGCCCCAGGGGTCGTCGAAGCCGAGCGTTTGCCCGTCGTGCCGGGTCTCGATGCCGAAGTGGGACATCCGCTCGGTGAGTGCACCGAGGTCGTCGGCGACGGGCAGCACGATGTCGACCTCGCCGAGCCCGAGGGCCAGGCGGCGCCTGCCGGAGCCGGCGCTGTTCCAGGTGTTCATCGCCATGTGGTGGTGGTACCCGCCGGCCGAGACGAAGAGCGCGGACGGGCCGAAGTTGGCGGTGGCCTCGAAGCCAAGCCGGTCGACGTAGAAGGCGCGGGCGGTCGGCACGTCGCCGACGGAGAGGTGCACGTGACCCACGATCGCGTTACCGGCACCCGGGTCGGACACGCCGGCCTCGGTGAGGTGCTCGCCGATGAAGACGTTGGGGTCGAGGGCGAGCGTGGCCATCTCGACCTGGCCGTGGGCCCAGCTCCACTCGGTGCGGTCACGGTCCCAGTAGAGCTCGATGCCGTTGCCCTCGGGGTCGGTGAAGTAGAACGCCTGGCTGACGAGGTGATCGGCGCTTCCGGTGAAGGTGCCCGGATGCTTTGTGGCGACCGAGTAGACCGCCGCGGCGAGTTGCGCCTGGGTCTCGAACAGGATCGCGGTGTGGAACAGGCCGCTCGAGCGGGGCTCGGGGGCGGTGAGCTCAGGGGCGTGCTGCAGGATGACGATCGGGGTCGTTCCACGCCCCATCACGGCGATGGGGCCGTCCTGGCTGAGCAGGCTGAGCGTGACGGCGTCGCGGTAGTACGCGATCATGCGGTCGAGGCGGCCGACACGCAGCGTGACGGCGCCCATTCCGGTCGCCGCGGGGAGGAGTTCTGATGCGGATCTGGTCACACCTGCCTCAACGGATGCCCTCGCCCCGCTATTCCGGCCTGTGCGCCCCCGAAGCCCGGTCGGCGTCCCCCTGCGTGGCCAACTCAGGAAATCCATTCGGCGGTCGGTGGGTCGCCGGCGGTTCGCCGCACTGGTCCGGGCATCGCTCGTAGGCGGCCGGGCGGATCTCCTGAGTTAGCCCCCGCGCGGGCGTGGGAGGGCGCGCGGACGTCGGCAGGGTCGCGCCGGGCGCGGGTCGCGGTCGCGTCAGTCCTGGTGAAGCTGGATCAGGTTGCCGCAGGTGTCGTCGAACAGGACGGAGGTGCCGAAGGCATCCGTGTACGGTTCGCTCGTGAACTGCACGCCGAGCCGGCCGAGCCGCTCGTATTCGGCGCGGACGTCGGGGCTGCCGAAGACGATCGCGGGGAGACCGAGGGCGCGGATGCCCTGGGCGTACTTCGCGGCCACCTTGTTGTCGCTCGGCTCGAGAAGGAGGCCGACGCCGTCCGGGTCCTCCGCGGACTTGACGATGTACAGCTGGTGCTCCGGCATGGCGAGAAGCTTCTCGAATCCGAGGACGGACGTGTAGAAATCGAACGCAGTGGCGGGGTCTTTTACGTGGACGCTGCACATCTTGATTCGCATGCCCGGAGCGTAACATTCGGCGGCGCCGGGCGCCGAGTCTTGTGACCGCGCGCGTCGGTCAGGCGCCTGCGGTTGTCCCGGTGAGCCGGGTGAGCAGTTCCCGGTAGCGAGCGGCGGTGCGCTCGATGATGTCCTCCGGGAGCGCCGGCGGTGTGCCGGTCTGGTCCCAGTGCGCGCTGAGCCAGTCGCGGACGATCTGCTTGTCGAAGCTCGACATCCGCTGCTGGGGGGTCGTGCCGGTCTGCCAGAGGTCGGCATCCCAGTAGCGGCTCGAGTCGCTCGTGAGCACCTCGTCGGCGAGGGTGATCTCGCCGGTCGTGCGGTCGGCGCCGAACTCGAACTTGGTGTCGGCGAGGATCACGCCGTTCTTCTCGGCGATGACGGATGCCCGGCTGAAGATCTCGAGGGAGAGGCGGCGCAGTTCCGCGGCGACGTCGGCGCCGACGAGCTCCACTGTGCGCTCGAAGGAGATGTTCTCGTCGTGCTCGCCCATCGGGGCCTTCCACGCGGGGGTGTAGATCGGTTCCGGCAGGCGGTCGCCGTTCTGCAGCCCGGCAGGGAGCGGCAGGCCGCAGACCGTCTGGCTGGTCTGGTATTCCTTCCAGCCGGAGCCGGTGAGGTAACCGCGCACGACGCACTCGATCGGGAACATGTCGAGGGTCGTGCAGAGCATGGCGCGGCCGGCGACGGCAGCGGGGATGCCCGCGGTGCCGTCCGTGTCAGTGGTCACAGCATCAGCCAGCAGGTGGTTGGGAATGCCGGCGAGCTGCCCGAACCACCAGAGGCTGAGCGTGGTGAGCAGCACGCCCTTGCCAGGGATGCCG
This sequence comes from Cryobacterium sp. 10I5, assembly GCF_035019865.1. Lineage (NCBI taxonomy): Bacteria > Bacillati > Actinomycetota > Actinomycetes > Micrococcales > Microbacteriaceae > Cryobacterium > Cryobacterium sp. 10I5. The sequence continues at coordinate 240 of NZ_JASJVI010000090.1, read as the reverse complement.
GGCTCGAGCACGTGGTCGAAGGCGCTGACGCGATCGCTCGCGACCACGAGCACGCGGGAGGCGGCGTCCAGGTCGGGTGCAGCGGCATCCGCTGCCGGATCGGCCGGCACGTACAGGTCGCGGACCTTGCCGGAGTAGGCGTGGCGCCAGCCCGGGAGGTCGAGGGGGGCGGATGCGGTCGGCTGGTCGAGTGCGGTCACGGCCCCATTCTCCCGCACAGCCCCGCCCCCGCGCCAAACG
>NZ_JASJVI010000089.1:0-15100 GCF_035019865.1 Cryobacterium sp. 10I5 | reverse complement strand
AACGAACCCGAGAAAGCAGGAACGAACTCAATGACCGCCTAGAGAATATGACTCATACAGGTTGACATCTTCCGCTGCCGCCGAACCAGACACACTCAGGCTACCTCCGAGAGTGACGATCGAGACGAAGGAAGCCGGGTCACTCTTCAGGCGGAGGCTGATCCCTTCGGGAGCGTCCAACGCCAACGTCGCCCCGGTGAGGACAACCAGGTTTTCAGTGAGAAAGTAGGACCCTTCGGGCTGGCGGATGAGAGTGTCCGGGGCCAGTGCGAGCAGGTCCGCCAGGGTGTAGGGGCTATCCCGCCCGGGCAAGACGAGAGTGAACGTTCCGCTGGTTTCCAGCCGAAACGGACCCACCAGGCTGCGCACTCGGAACGGAGCGAGGGTGGCCATAGCCCGCACATAGACCAGCCGTTTGTTCTCCCCGGTCACCAAGGCCGACTCCCGCGCCGGATCACCCGGATACAGAGTCCCCACAGCGCCAGAGCCAACCGCATCACCACGAGCATTACTCATCGGTGCGGATTGTTTTCCAACACTGACCCCGAGTATCCACGTGGCCGCGACCGCAGAGGTCACGAGCAAAACAAGAACGATAATTACAATGGGCCGCCTGATACTCACAAGGACACCTGCTCCGTGTCGAGGTCCGTCCTCAGGCTTTGGTGGTTTTGACCGTCGCCGCCGATCTGGTCAGCGCGCCGAGTCAACCAGCCCTGCCGGTTCATCGTCGCAAACGCATAGACCTTGATCGGCAGCGCCACCAGAATCACCGCGAATGCGTACAACGGCAGTAGCCAAATGTCTCTGGGATTCTCGCGAAGGTTGGATATCCCTCGAATTCCGCGACCTAAAAGAAGCCACGACAGAGTTCCCGCGACGCCCCAGGCAGTGAATTCCAGGCGCTGGAAGAGCAGATAGTACAAGCTGAGCCCCATCGTTATCGGCGTGACCAGGATTTGCAGCACGGTCACCTTGGTGATGAAGGGGACATGCCACAGCCATCCTCTGAATGCCGCCGTCAAGTAGCAGCGGTAGGAGTTGCGGCTCCACCGCACTCGTTGCTTCACGAAAGCACGGAAACTCGAGGGAAACATCGACACCGCCCGGGCGGAGGACTGATGAACCGTTTTATATCCTGAAGCGAGAACCAGCCATGTCAGGCGCCCGTCATCTCCGGACACGCACCGCCGGCCGAAGAAGAACTCATCCTCCAAGTGCTCGAGAACGGGCAGGACCGCCGCCCGACGATACACGGCGGTGCGGCCAGACACACAGGGCACCGCCCCAGCCTTACCCATCGCCGGAACGTAGTCGAGATAGCGCAAGTTCACCATCCAGTCAGCGATCCTCCGCCACACGCTCGACTCACGCTGATACACGTTCTGGCGCGTGCCAACCGCACCGACCAGCGGGTCGTCAAAAGGCATTTGCACGTTCTCCAACAACCCGTCACCCCACCACGTGTCCGAATCCGTCAACACGAGAATGTCGAAACGAGCCAAACGAATACCGCACCCCAGCGCAGACCTCTTACCCGCATGGTGGAACAGCACAGGGATCAGTCGGGGATCAGCCAAATCCTCGATACGTTCGAACGCCTCCAGATCGACCACATCCAAAACAATGATGATCTCCCCCGGGTCTTGGGCCCTCCAGGAATCCAGACAACTCATCAAAATCTCAACATCCTCGTGAAACGAGGGGACCACGACCGACGTCGACGCCCGAAAACCCGTGACAATGGGCCCCACCCGGTGCGACAACACAAACCGGAACAACCACAGGCCCCACACAATCGTTCCCGCCACGGCCAAAGGAAAATACGGCCTGACAACGGCCACAACACCACTGACGACCGACCAATCAAAACCAGCACGGGCATCCGGCGCTGCAACCAGTTCAAAATACAAGAGTGTGGTCCTTTGCTAGCGATCGCCGGGCGAGGGCACAAGCACGGAAAGCGGCACAACGTCTTCGTTCCCACAAAATCGTTCACGCTCGTGCAGAGTCCATTTGCAGCGCGCCCGAGCAAAACTGGCGGTGTCGTCGGCACCGGCATCGAGACCATATCCGTGTGACCAAACGGTCACTAGGCACGACTGAGAGCAATGTGGTTAACCACACACCCCCGCGGTGTGAAGAGAGAGAAGATCCGCCGGGTTGTCACCCGAGGACGAAATTTGGCACGGCGCCCGCCCCGGCACCCGGCCGCGCGATCCCGAACTGGTCGCCACCGGCCATGGCAAGGTTCACGCGTGGGGGACGTCACCAGGAGTACACGCGATGACCGCACCCCATTTTATTGACACTGCCCGTTTTCTGTCCGAACAACTCGAGCAAGCCTCGCCGGACCTGATGCGGCAGATGCTGACCACGTTGATCAACGCGCTGATGAGCGCCGAGGCCGAAGCCGTCTGCGGCGCCGAGTATGGCCAGATCTCCGCCGACCGGACCAACTCCCGTAACGGCTACCGGCACCGGGACTTCGACACCCGCACCGGCACCCTCGACGTCGCGATCCCGAAGCTGCGCACCGGGACCTACTTCCCGGACTGGCTCCTCAAGTGCCGCCGCCGCGCCGAGGCCGCCCTGACCAGCGTCGTGGCGACCTGCTACCTCCTCGGAGTCTCGACCAGGCGGATGGAGAAACTCGTCGAGTCCCTCGGCATCACCCGCCTCTCCAAATCGCAGGTATCGATCATGGCCAAAGACCTCGACGAGCAGGTCGAGCAGTTCCGCACGAGGCCCCTCGACGCCGGCCCCTACATGTTCGTCGCCGCCGACGCCCTGGTGCTGAAGGTGCGCGAGGGCGGCCGTGTCGCCAACGTCCACGCGCTCCTCGCGACGGGCGTGAACAAGGACGGCCACCGCGAGATCCTGGGCTTGCAGGTCAGGCGCCGCGTGTCGCGCGAGCAGCCGACTGCAGCGACGCCTGGTGTCAGCGCTCTTCGAAAAGTAGGCCAGTTTCGCTAACGGCCTACTTTTCAACGAGCGTCGACGTCGACGCATGGCTGCATCTCCGAATCGCTGTTCCCGGGGACTTATGAAAGGGTTCGTTCACCTGAGGTTCATCTCAGCTTTCCCCACCGTTGTCCCCCTTATCAGGGGTATGCCTTGCGAGATCCGTATCGTTCGATCGGAACCATATCGACGATCAAAGGATGGATCTCTTGCGTCACGCATTTGTTCAGTTCAAGCGCACATCGTTCGCAATCCTGGGTGTGGCGGTGACAATTGGTGCTCTGGGAGCTTCAGCACTTCCGGCCTCAGCTGTGGAACACCGGGACTCCACCCCGCCAACGGGCTACACGGTGTATTCCTTTGCCGCCGTCGGAGCCGAGTCCAAACCAGATGACATCTCCCGTTTGGGCGATCATGTGTTCGTGGCTTTTCAGAACGGGGTCGGCTCGCTCGGGGAAGCGTCCCCGAGCGGAGTCACCTCCAGCACAATCCAGGAATACGGGTTGGACGGTCGCCCGGGCACGTCGTGGCAGGTCACCGGCAAAGTGGATGGCCTCACCGCCGACAACGCTCATCACCGCCTGCTGATCACCACCAATGAAGACGGCAACTCCCACTTCAGCACCCTGTCCCCCGATGACGAGCACGCGGTGAAGACCTATGACTACGCGGGCCTCACCCATGGCGGTGGCACCGACGCGATCTCTCTCGTCCACGGCCGGATCGTCATCTCCGCTTCGGCGCCCACCAACGCGACCGGTCCGGCCCTGTACTTCGTGGACCTTGACGGCACGACAGCAACCCTCACCCCGCTGTTCGCCGACAACGCCCTAGCGACCGCAGCCAATGGTGCCAACGCAGGCCACAGCGTGAACTTGGCCCTGACGGATCCCGATTCAAACACCATGGTCCCCCGCACAGCGTCTCGGTTCGGCGGTGACTTCATGCTCACCGCCCAGGGCGACCAGCAACTCGTCTTCGCCTCCCGCGCAGAACCCTCAGCCACGCTTCACGTTCTTTCAGTGGCGCAGCCGATGGACGACACCGTCTTCGCGGGCCGGCCCGAGCAGACGCTTTGGATCACCGACCCGACCCACAACACTATTGACGCCGTCACTGGACCGTTCTCCGCCGGGCAGGCCATCTCGTCAGTCACGCCCGATGCCGGACCCGCCTACCTCGCGACCCTCAACCTGACCGATGGAACCTTGAACCCGATCAAGGCCCTCGCCGCCATCCAGCCTAAGGGACTACTGATCATGTCGAACAACACCGAGCACACAGACAACACAGACAACACAGACAACACAGACAACACAGACAACAACTAACAAACGCACCACGTGATCAGCGGGCACCACGACCTCCAGTTGTGGTGCCCGCTGACATTTTGCAGAAGATTTCGCTGTTTCAGCGTATCTATCGAATCTCGCCCGCTCGGAGGAAACCGTGAGGTCCTCGTTGGCGGCGGACTCTGGCGCAGGTGAGCGGAACCTCGAGCCTATTTCCGCCGATACGGAATTTGTCAAGTTTAATGGGGCCAGCGTGAGTTAGGCGGCTAGTTTCGTCTCGTCTTCTTGTGCTTCGGCAGGCTTGTTGATCCAGGCCGCGTTAGGGATCTTGGGATCGACGCTGGTGCTGAAGCGTTCCGGGTTCCTGGCCCGGGCTTCAGCCAGGGTCGCGGACCTCTCGGCGGCTTTGCCTGCTGCGAGGCCGTAGTGGACGTCAGCGGGCGTGTTCAGGCCGATGCCGGTGTGATGGTGGGTGTGGTTGTAACCCTCGACGAAAGTGTCCATGAAGCGGCGGGCGTCGCCGAGGCTCGCGAAGCGTTCCGGGAACACGGGTGCGAACTTCAGCGTTTTGAACCACGACTCCGAGTACGGGTTATCGTTGCTGACCCGGGGCCTGGAGTGCGACTTGGTGACCTCCAGATCCGACAACAACGCGGCGACGGTCTTGCTCGTCATCGACGTGCCCCGGTCGGCGTGGACGACCTGCGGGGTGCCGTGGATGCCGAAGGTTTCCGTCATCATTTCCGCGGCCAGGATGGCGGACTCGGCCGGGTGGACCTTCGCGCCGACGATGTAGCGGGAGAAGATATCGATCATCACGTAGCAGTTGAAGTACTTGCTCTTGATCGGGCCCGCCAACTTCGTGATGTCCCACGTGTTATGCCGACATCGGCATAAGTCGTGTTATGCCGACATTGTGATTATGCCGATGTTGGTCTCCGATCCCAGCTTCCAGGCGGGAGCCGGGCTGAAAAGGTCGGCATAATCACAGTGCTTTGAGGAATGCCAGGACGGTGTCGGTGGGCTTGTATCGTCCGGCCGCGGGGACGGTGAGCGGGGTGACTTTGGCGATCGCGGCCTCTTTCAGGGTCATGTCGGCGTGGAGGTAGATGTTCGTGGTCACGATTTGTTCGTGGCCGAGCCAGAGGGCGATGACGCTGGTGTCGACCCCGGCGTGGAGTAGTCGCATTGCGGCGGTGTGCCGCAGTGTGTGCATGCTGACGTGTTTGCCGATCAACGAGGGGCAGGATGCGGCTGCGACGGTGATGCTGTGGTGGATTCGGTGTTCGAGCGCGTCGCGGCTGAGGCCTCGTCCGGTGCTGCTGGTGAACAGCGGTGCGCTGGGAGGGCCGCCGTGTTCGGTGATCCATCGTTTTAGGACATTGACGGTGGCGGGAAGCAGCGGGGTTCGGCGTTCTTTGCGGCCTTTCCCGAGGCAGTGGACGTGGGCTCCGGCCCCGGTCTGGATGTCGGCGATGGTGAGGCCGAGGAGTTCGCTGACGCGCAGTCCCGTTTGGATCGCCAGGGTGAATAGAGCGTGGTCGCGCTGGCCGGTGCGGGTGTGCCGGTTGCAGGCCTTCAGTAGCGCGTTGGCTTCGGCGGGCTCCAGCCAGGTGACAACGGTGCGGCGTTGGCGTGCGGCCGGGATCGCCAGGACGCGTTGGATGACTTCGGCATGTTCGTGGTGGCGCAGTGCGGCGTAGGCGAAAAGAGAGTGAATCGCGGCCAGGCGGGTGTTGCGGGTGCGAACGCTGTTTCCGCGGACCTCTTCCAGGTGGTGGAGGAATCCGGTGATGGTGTCGGCGTCGAGGTCGCCGATGTCGATATCGGAAGGCCCCTTGCCGGTCCGGGCGCAGACATAGCCGAGTAGCAAGGTGATGGTGTCGCGGTAGGAGGCGATCGTGTTGCTGCTGGATTGGCGTTGGGTGAGGAGCCGGTCGGTGAAGAACACCTGCAACAGCGGCGCGAGGGACGTCATGATTGCCCCTGCTGCCGGTCGGTCGCGTTCTCCAGCCGGGTGGCGGCGTAGGCGAGTAGCTCGGGGACGGCGCTGATATACCAATAAGTGTCGGCGGGCTTGGAGTGGCCGAGGTAAATGGACAGGGCAGGCATCTTCGCGGCAACATCGACGCCGTCGCGGTACCAGCCCAACAAAGTGTTGACCGCGAACGTGTGACGCAGGTCATGCATCCGGGGGTGTTGTGTTGGGGTGCGCAGCCCCGACGCCGTGGACGCCTGGACCCAGTTATCAAGAACAGCCGCGTATTTCAGCCGCTCACCTGCCGGGTCGGTGAAGAACGCGACGGATCGCGTCCGAGCATTGTCGTGGTGTTGGTCGTCGCGCCAGTGCGCGTAGCCCCCCCAGCGCTGCGGTTGTGGTGGGGTGCAGCGGGACCAGTCGCGGATCACCCTTTCCGCGGCTGATCACCAGCTCCCCGGCGTCGAGGTCCACTGCAGCCTGATCGAGCCCGATAGCCTCTCCGACGCGCATTCCGGTCGCGGCCAGCAAGGCGAACAGCACCGGGTAGGTCCGGGCGCGGCGGCCGCCCACCAGCGCCGCTGCGGCATGGATCACCGCGGTGATCTCGAGAGGGCAATAGATGTAGGGACTTGTGCGATGAAGGGGATCTGAGAAGATCCCGCGGGGCGGGACCTGATGGATCGGATCCAGCGCGTGCATGTAGTCGGCGAAGCCGCGGACCGCGGTCATCCGCGTGGATGCCCGCGTCGCCGGCGGAGTCGTCTCCCCGGCAGGCAGGCCGCTGGAGAAAGCGATCGCGTCAGCGATGGTGATTGCTGTGATGTGGGCGTTCGTCAGGTGGGTGGCGAACTGGTGCAGCAGGTGCTCGGGCCAGTGCAAATGGGCCCCGAGCTGACGGCGCAGGCGGATGTAGTCATCGACGTCCTCCGACCAGGTCATGAGAGTTCGCCCCCGGCCGGCCAGGGTTGGGCCAGTTGTCGCAACCGCACCACGTCGACGCGGGCGTAGTTCGCAGTTGTCGCCGGATCCTCATGGCGCAGCACCTGCCCGATGCCGGCCAACGGGACTTCGGCGGCGACCATCGCCTCGGCCAGGCCATGGCGCAACCGGTGGGGCCCGAACGGCTTCTCATCCGCGAGAGCCACGTGTTAACCCTGGCCGATGCGCGCCGTGTGCTCAGGGACTGAGTGATCGGCGCGCAGCAGCCCGCATGGTTCGAGATCGCGATCGTGCCTTTTTAGGCCTGCACGGCAGGTGTACCGCGCATGTACTCGGCATGCAAACGACCCAAGACTCCAGGGAATTCTCGGCCTTCAAAATCACTACTTCCAGCGAAGTCATACTCTTTCTCAGGTTTAAGGCGACGGCGAAGTCCGCCGCCTCGATTGGCGAGGGTGCCCCCTACTTGTACTGCTGTGCAATCAGCTTTGAATTGGGCGAGCCTGCCCAGCTCAGATGGCTCGGCGGTAAGGCCTTCATCGGCGGCCTTGTCCTTGACGTCGTAGAACTTAACCCCCTGGAATTCGAGCCGCCGAGCATCCCGCGCATGTACTCCGCATGACAACACACGACCTGACCAAGCTCTCACTCTTCAAAATCACGACGACCCGAGAAGTGATTCTCTACGCGCGGCACCTAGTGACCGGCCGCGCCATGGCTTCGGCTGCCGAGGGGCTCCCATACGCACCATGCGCAGGCGTCCGGCTGGAAGCAGGCTCGCCGGCATTGATAGATTTCGACGATGACGGCCGTGCCGTCCACTTCACCGGAGGCATCGTCCTCTCGGTCGAGCAGCTGCCCGGTCCGCCGTTCGAGCCGCTGCCGTGATGGACGACGGCCTTGGCCCTTTGAGAATCGGGCTCGACAGTCCGCGCGGATTTTCTTACACCGCCGTAACGGACGCCGAGATAGTCGTCGTCCGGCTCTACCAGAACGGATCGATCAGGCTCGGACGCGGTGTCGCCAGGGGTAGCGCCGGCCCGCACCTCATCACCGACGGGAGGATGCAGCACGTCGGCCGCTTCGAGCTCAGTAAGGGGCTACGGGGTTGGTGGACCTGGCGCGACCCGGACGACATGATCGGTGCCGGTGGCGAGACCTCGGCACCTATCCTCTGGATAGATGCGGAGCCGATGCCGGAGATCCGGCCAGAATGGCGGGTAGCCTGACCGATATGAGCGACGCGACGGGCCGCGAGCCGGAACCGCTAAGTTCGGCGCTGCTCTGGAGGTCACCACGAATACGGCTTCTGAGGCGCAGCGTACGGCCCGTGGACATCGACGCGGGCAGTAATCCGGCCCACCTGCGAGCAGATGAGGCGTGGGCCACGGCCGCAGAGATGACCGGCAAAGAGCCGTGGTTTTACACCGAGCCGCAGCTCGGGTTGGATGGTAAGCCGGAAGGCTAGAGTCCCACGTTGCAGAGCACCTACCGAACGCCATGAGAATGGCGCGAGAATGAAGCGGGCAGAACGGCAGGGACATCGAGAAATGAATGTAGTCGCGCCGAGATTTCGCCGTCACAGAAAAAGCTATGCAGCTCAGCCCACCGAGCACGTCGGGCCGCCCGGCGCGGGTCGGTCGCCGGCCGCGGCGATCCACTCCCGCAGTTCCGGGTACGCCGACGGGTTCGCGGCGATCGCGGGGAGCGGCCCGGGGTGGAGATACGCCAGGTCGGCGAGGTCACCAGCCGAGGTGGCCCGGTCAGCGGCGAGCTCGGCCGGAGTCAGCTCGAGAATTGGTGCGGGAACCGGCTCCATCAGCTGCGGAAGGGCCGCAGGAAGCGCCGGAAGTAACTTGCCGGCAGGGTACCGGGAGCGGTGCATTCTGCTCGACGAGCGTCCTCTCCTGCCCCGACTCGTCCCGGTCCAGCGCGGCCAAAGATTCCTGCTCGGATGTCCTCCGTGCCTTGTGCGCAACGAACAACACTCGCACAGCGCCCATAACTGGAATAACCGGGCCGAACGACACCTGGCTCGGATACGTCAACGACTGCATGTTCCCGGTAATGATCGACAGCACGATCACGGCAGCCCCGATCGCCATGGCCAGGACCCGCGTTCGCGTCGGAATGCCCGTCACCGGAAGCAGCCCAATCGATGCGGTCAGTATCCCCGTGACGAGCAAAAGGGTGTCGTACGAACTCCAGTACGTGCTCAGCTCCGGTCAGTCGGAAATCTGCGCTTTCGACCCGCTGACATCACAGAATCGTGAAGAGCGCTGACGGGAATTCGTCAAGCTGCCGCTCGTTCGCGATCACTGCTTCCGACTCCCCACTCACGAGAGCGCCCTGTCTAACCACGCCGTGAGTGACGCGCAAGACGTCTGTACCGTCGGTCCCCAACACCAGGGCTACCGCTTCGAGCGCGTCAGAGTCTCTGGCCGGACCGAACCCTTCCAGATAGATTTGGTTGATGAAGGCGCGAGCTGAGCTCGCTGCCAACGACTTTTTGAGAATGTCGATCTCATTGATTCCACTGGCCAGAGTGACGACCACTGTCACGGTATCCGAGGATTTGGTTGCGGGAGAGAAGACCGCGATAGAGGAACCCGTCACAGTCAGTGGGTCAGACGCATCTGCGATATAGACGTACAGCAGTGGCCGTTGTCCAACTGCAGAACCGACTGCGACAAGCAACTCGGGCGCGAGACGAGAGTCACCGGGACTATTAGCGCTGAGCAGGCTGCGAACGGCAAGGGAACGGTAGCCTCGCGCGGAGGCTTTCAACAAGTCTGCGGCGTCCGAAGCCGAAACGGTCGGTAGATTGCCCAACCATTCGGACCTCTGCTCAACGGCAACGGCAACCAACTCGTCGTCGGTCAGTACTATGGTCATGAATTTCCCCTCAATGGGTCGTGCAGAATAGGCGAGCTCAGGACTACTAAAGTGCAAGCTGACTACAGCAGCCAGCCGACCAGCTTTGACCCGACTTGGAAGGTGGCCTTACCGATTTCCTCGATCACGGCGCCCGGATTGGTCGCGGCAAAGTTTGCGTTGTTGTCAATCGTTGCCTGCGAGAAATCAGCCTTGCTTCCTTCGCGCCAGACCTCGGACCAAACTTTGACGTTGGCCCCCAACAGCCGGGAAACAGGATCCCCATTGGCCTTGAGTCCTTTGGAAATCCAATCGGCAGCGTCATAGCCATCAAACGTCCCGTTCTGAATCTTGTCGACGTCATGCGCAACATCCATGAAATTCGATAGGACACTGAGTCCAGGAATATCCCGTACCGCACCTATTGAGGCCAGCAGGTCCCACGGTTTGATTCGACCCGGAACTTCGCCTTCCCGAATCGCATCGATGAGATCTTGAACGCTCCTATTGGCATTCGAAGCGAAGAAACTCCTCAGGATGTCCTCCGGGATGCGGCCAGCGGTCGCCCACATCGTCCTCAAATCCGAGATACCACCGATGGGGAATGCGGCTCGGCTCGACCCTGAACTGGGCCCGTCGCTGCGGCTCGCGTCTTCCTGCTCCTGCGCGTTCTTGCGCAGCTTCGTCGCGCTCTCGGCGAGCAGGTGCGCAGCGGATGCGACGCACACGCTGTGCTCGCTGTCCCACTGCATCCGGAACTGGGTGGCCACGGGCCCGACCCAGGCGTTGATCTTGATCTGGTTGCCGACCGTCATCCGGTCACGCTCCAGGCGATCGCTCGCATCACTGAAGACCTTCGCGAGCGCTCGCAGCTGCTCGACGTCGGCCCCGTACATTCCTGCCATGCTCATCCCCTGTCGCGTGCGCGGCCTTGATTCGATGATTCACTCGGAGTGCGGCCGCCGCGGGCCGCACTCCACTGAGGGGTCCGACTAGCCGCGGGAAACTTCTTCCTGCGCCTGGGCGTTGGCCTGAGCCTTCTGGGAGGCGTTCTTCAGGGCTTCGATGACCTGACGCAGCGCCGTCGTGTGCTGGCCGGACCAGTCGCTGCGGAAAGACTCCGAGTCGGGGCCCGTCCACTGCGTGTTGCCGAGCGTGTTCGTGAGGGTGGAAAGTACCGACTCGATGTCGCCCGCCTTCTGCGAGAGCTGACCACTGAGCTGGCGAACCTGTTCTACATCAAGACCCCATACGGCCATTTTTCATTCCCCTTTTCTTTGTCGGAATCCGGAACATCCGGAGCCGGTTTTCTGCAGTTCGGCTGTGTGCCTAGTGCAAAGCTAGGTGCGCGGCCCGGTACGCGTCGATGGGGTCAATTCCCCATGCCGTGCGGGCCTCATGGCTGACCCAGGGCGATCTGCAGGCGTGCCGACCGGCCGCCGCCGACCAGGAAGCCCCGGCCCGGTGGGAAGTCGCCGCGCTTGAGCCGGCCTAGCGAGGTGCCGAGCAGGGTGTCCCCGTCCATGTCGCCGGGCATCAGAAGCAAGCCGCGACGGCCGGCCTTGAATGCGGCGGCGAGCGTCCAGGCCTGCGACCAGGTGGAGCTCTCCGCCTCCCCCACCACGAAGAGTTCGGCCCGCACCGCGAGCTTGATCAACCGGTCGAGCGGATGCTCGGCATCCGTGCCCGTGAAATCGGTGATGCCCTCGATCAGCAGGGCGAGCTCACCGGGGGCGAACTCGTTCTCCTCGATGCGGTCGGTGAGCCGGGTGACCGAAGCCACCACGTCGTCGATGGAGTCGGCGACCTCTTCCCAGCCCGGAGTCTGGCTGAGCGCAGTCCGGCGGGCGCTGAACAGCACGAGCGCGGGTCGCCGGCGAACACGGCGGAGCGAAGCGGCGAAGGTCGCGAGCGCGGTCGTGCGCCCGCTGCCGGGAGGACCGGAAATGAGGAAAGCACCGCGGGTGACGATGCCGAGAGGGGCCAGGCCCTCATCGCCAATACCGACGACCGCCAGGCCGTTGACATCGAGGACCGGCAGTCCGCCCAGGGTCGTGCTCTCGGGGAGCCGACCGACCGGAGGAGCCTCGGCGACGCCCTGGCGACGCATGCTCGCCGCCAGCCGCTGCACCTCGCGGGACTGCACGGCAAGGTTCGAACTCGCCCCAAGGATCGCCAGCTGCACTTCATTTCCATCGATAATGCCGCGACCGGGTGGCGAGGTGACGTCGAGCACGTCCTTGGCAGCCCCAAGAAGCATGTACTCCTCCTCGGTCGCCTGGCGCAGTACGAGGCGTTTCTGCACGGTAGAGCTGATCGAGTTCGGCACGGCGTTTGCCCGGTCTCCTGTCATGACCACATGCACGCCGAGCGGGCGACCGTCGGCCGCAATCTGAGCGAAGACGGTGAACCACTGGGAATTGGAGGCGAACTCGTAGGACTCCCGGAACGCGCCGATCCCGTCCACGAGCAGCAGGATGCGAGGTTCGTCCGGGAGGTTCGCCAACAGGCGGTACTCGCCGATGCTGCCGGCGCGCACCGCCGCGTAACGCACTGCACGGTCGTCGACCAGATCGCGCAGGGTGCGCAGAAGGCGGATGACGCGTTCATCGTCGTCCCCGGAGATGATCGCTCCCACGTGGGGCAGGTCTTCGAGCATTCGCAGCCCGCCGGCACCGAAGTCGAGGCCGTAGACCTGGATCGGGCCGCCGAGCGATGTGACCGCCGCGGCCACGGCGAGCGCCCGGAGCGCCGCGCTCTTGCCTGCGCCGCCGGCGCCATAAATGGCCATGTTGCCGTCACGGTCGGGCTCGTAGTACATCGTGGGCTGCGACTGGGTCTTCGGATCGTCGATCACGCCGAGCAGCAGGCGCTCGTCGGTGCGAGGATGCGGAAGCTCCATGAAGTCATAGACGGCCCGGAGCTCGTCGAGCCACGGTTTGCGCGGTTCGGGAACGGCCGCCTTCGCAGCGGCAGCGGTGATCGTGACCACCATGCGGGCGATGTCGTTCGGGCCGGGATCGCGCACTTCCGCGATCGTCGGCTCTGGGAGATCCCAGGGCGTGCTCGTGCCGAAGTTGAGCGCGTGCACGTCGATGCGGGGCCGCGCGGGCGCGTCGGTCGTCCACCCGCCGTCGTACCCGGTCTGGAAGGCAGCGATGCGGCCGGGCCCCGTCTTCGCCGCGCCCCGGCCCGGAATCGACGGGTCGAAATGCGCGGCCATCGGCGTGCCGAGGATGTCGCTCGAGTCTTCGGCGTCGGCCATCCGCAGTGCGATCCGCAGCGGGGTATTGGCCCGGAGGTTGTCCTTGATCACGCCGGCGGGTCGCTGGGTGGCGAGGATGAGGTGCAGTCCGAGGGAACGTCCGCGCTGGGCCACGTCCACGACGCCGTCGACGAACTCGGGCATCTCCTGGGCGAGGGCGGCGAACTCGTCGACGATGATCAGCAGGCTCGGCGGCGTCTCGGGGTCACCGGTCTTCTCGAGCGACACCAGGTCCTTGGCCTTCTTGCGGTTGAGCAGGTGCTCGCGGTACCGCAGCTCGGCACGCAACGAGGTGAGTGCCCGCCGCACGAGGTGCGGCGACAGGTCGGTCACAAGTCCGACGGTGTGCGGCAGCTGCACGCAGTCGGCGAAAGCCGCGCCGCCCTTGTAGTCCACGAAGAGGAACGTGACCCGGTCGGGGCTGTGCGCGGCGGCCATTCCCAGCACCCACGCCTGAAGGAACTCACTCTTGCCCGCTCCGGTCGTGCCGCCGACGAGAGCGTGCGGGCCCTGGGTACGGAGGTCGAGATAGAACGGTTCCGCGCCGGCATGACCCACGAGGGCGCGCAGGTTGCCCTCCTTCTTGCGACGCTGCGGCGGCGAACCGTCGCGCAGGGTCAGGGAGTTGTTCTCCCGCCACCGCTCAACCACGGCATCCGGCTGGCGCACCAGGTCGAGAGGGAGCCGGTCGACTCCCTCAGGAAGTACATGCGCGGTACCTTCCTGAAATCCGACAAGAAGTCATCGAGCTCGCAATCTGACTCAGTGGACGGTTCCATCGCGCGAGCAGATAGTTCCGGTCGGGATGGTGTTCAGAGCGGAACGTGCTCGACAAAGACACCGCACCGCTGGCACGTTGGTGGCGCCGGGAAGACCAGGTCTGTTCCGTCATGGAAGCACTCCGGGCAGTCGTACGAGCTGTAAAACGTGTCGTCCGAGGAGGACGGGACGCTGGGTGCCCGCAGGTGAGGCCACGGCCAATGTGCCGCCGCCGCCCGAAGAGCGTCAGAGAAGTCGTTGGCCAGGTTCGAGTATTCGTTCGCCAATGCGCGGTAGCGGTCCTCGCTGCATCCGCGGTAAACCCGGGCGTCATAGTGGTAGGCAATTTCCCGGAGTTCGTGAATTCGTGAATTCATTCTCTGAAGCTTGGTGATGTGCGCGTCTATCTCGGTTCTCATTGTGTGAGTCCTTCTTGGGTGGGTTGGGGTAAAACCTCGATAGGTTCGACGGGTTGCTCATCATCAGGACTCGCCCCGCTTGCTGCCTCAGCTGGGGTTGCGCCAGATCGGAACACTGCCATTTCGGCGGTTTGGTCGATCACGAGCTCGCGGTATTCACCGGTGAGCTCGTCGGCTAACGTCCATGCGATGTTGTCGGCGCCAGGAAGCGATGCGTTGTACACGTCGAGACCGAACGTCTTGCCAATGCCGTATGCGATCGAGTGGAGCTCGTCGTGGACATCGGAGAGATCGAACTCGCCGTCGACGAAATCGTCAGACGTTACCCGGACCGTTCGACAGACGGGGCTCTCGACCACACCGATCCTGAGTTCAGCTGCCGGAGGGCTGGCTCCTTCAACTACTTCGACCTTGGCAAAAAGAGTGACTGTTCGTCCGCTGCGCGTTCTCAGGTAGACGTCGTTCTCAACCACTTCTAGGCGAGAGATGACGTTGCATTTCATGTGCGTTCCTTCTGATCGATGTCTTCTTGGCGAGTCGCCCTATCGGGTAGCGCTGTTCTGACGATCCGGTAGCGCGATTCCGGGGACAGGGTAGCGCTCGACGC
>NZ_JASJVI010000088.1:0-15140 GCF_035019865.1 Cryobacterium sp. 10I5 | reverse complement strand
GCGGATGCCGCCGCTCGCGACCCGCGCCCGCGCCCACTTCCGCAGGCCGCACCCGAACCGGCGGGCGCGGCCTGCCGAAACCGGCGCGCCCGTGAACCGCAACGGGCAACAACGGGCACCGGATGCTTCCACCCCGACCCCCAGCATCCGCCCGGCCCGGACACCCTGGCAGCCACTCCCGCCAGTCCACCCCACGACCGCGCCGGTATGCGCAAGCCGCACCCGAAACGGCGGGCGCGGCCTGCCGAAACCGGCGCGGACGCGCACACGAACCGGCGCGGCCTGCCGGAACCGGCGCGGACGCGCACACGAACCGGCGCGGCTTGCCGAAACCGGCGCGGCAGCGCGGCAGCGGCCGGGCTCAGTGGGTCGAGAGGGTGGACCAGCGCAGCAGGGCGGCGGCCCCGCTCCCGCCGGGCAGCTCCCCCGGCGACACCACGACCACGCGGGCGTCGGTGAGCAACGCGGCACGGACGAGCGCGTCTGCGGCAGGCACGGCTCCGAGAACGGCCGCGCCCAGGGCATCCGCTTCGGTCGACGCCACCCAGGGCTCGCGGTCGAGCGCGAGCAGGGTCGCCTCGGGCAGCGCTCCCGCAGCCAGCAGAAGCACCTCGACCTGGCCCTGCTGCAGCTCGCGCACCACGGCGGCGAAGTCGGCCTCGGCGAGACCGTCGTCGCGCCCGGTGTCGAGGCGTTCGAGGGCGTCGTACTCGTCCTGGGCGAGGATCGCGGCAAGGTGCCGGTCGAGGTCGGCTTCGAGTTCATCGGTCGTTGCGCCGCCGGGGCGGGTGTTCGTCGGCACCACGGCGAGGATGTCCCTGCTCGCGGGGGCGAGCTGGGCGACCAACAGCTGCCGCGCGCGCACGTCCCCGGTGAGCATCAGCAACTCCGCACCGCTCGTGCGCACCATCTCGTCGATCGCGTCGGCGATCTGGCCCTCGTTGCGCTTCCAGATCTCCTCGGTGTCGCGCTGGTACCGCGAGTTGGAGAGGAATCCCCCCTGCACCTTGGTGATGTACTCGGTGTCGCCCTCGATCTCCTCCTCGGCGACCGCGCCGGTTCGGCTGAGCCGGAACTGCCGGATCTCTCCGCCGTCGCGCCCGACCTCGGCGATGATGTAGGTCAGGTCGCGCGGCCTCTGCGTGAGCAGCGGCAGCAGGTGAGGCACCGGCCCGTGCGCGACGATCAGCTCGCCGAGCGGTTCGCCGGGCAGCAACTCGTCGAGTTCGACGAGGCCGTTCCGCACCACGAGCAGCCGGCTCACCTTGCCCGGCCTGCCGGGTGGCTCCTCGATCCGGTCGATCACGGCGTCGGCATCGGCATCGGGCGCGCCTGCATCCGCGAGCGCCTCGCGCACGGAGCGATGACGCAGGCTCGAGGTGCGTCTCGGGTCCTCACGATCCTGCGTGACGTCGACATAGACGGTGGATGCGTCACCGGGCCGGCGGTAGAGCTCCGCGAGGCCCTCGTTTCCAAAGTCAGCCATTGACTCAGGTCCCTTCTTCGCTACCCGGGCTCCCCCGACCTTGCGGGACCCCTATCCACCCAAGCTAAACCCGCTCCCGGGCGCCCACAAGCCGCCCAGCGTCCGCTCGCGAACGCGGGTGAATCGTCGTTATGGCACGCTCATACCGACGATTCACTCGCTTTCGCGGACTGGGTACGGGGTTAGACGGGGCTTTGCTGGTGCAGGGCTACGCACCAGCCGCCGTTCTGGAACACGTACGTCGTCGCTGCGCTCGACTCCGTGGTTTCGTCGCCGCGGCGGGTGACGAGCCGGTAGACGAGGATGCCCGCGCGGTCGTTGATCCGGATCACGGCGGGGTCGTGCAGCTCGTAGCCGTCGAGCTGCGGGAGAGCCTCGAAGAACGCGGCGACCGCGTCCCGGGCGACCACGTTTCCCGGGAGCACGAGCAGGGCATCGCGCGTCATCGTGCGCCAGTAGTAGTCCCCGGCGCGGCGGGCAAGGATCGCGTCCCAGCCCTCGCGCTCTTCGTGCAGCAGGCGGGCGGGCAGATCGTCAGTGATCGCAGTCATACTGCAACGCTAGCCCCTATTCGGCATGCTGGGCGCGGCGTCGGCGACTCGTGAACAGGAGCGCGGCGCCGAGCAGGAGCGCGAGGAGGGCGAGCAGGGCGAGGAGCTCGACCGGGAGGTCGATTCCGGTGTGCGCGAGCGCCTTCAGAACGGTCGCGGTGTCGCTCGCCTGGGCCGCGGGGGCGGCCGGATCGCCATAGAGGCTGTGCGCGGTGACCGTGTTGACCACGGTCGGGAACGCGGCGGCCAGCACGGACACCGTGATCGTGACCGTGCGGGTCGCCCCGACCGGGAGTGCCCCGGCGAAGGTGCACGTGACCAGCGACGCGTCGGAGCCGGGCGTGCCCGCGTCGGTGGCGGCGGCCGTGGCGGCGCAGCTCACGTCGTCGCCGTGGCTGCCGACGTAGCTGAGCCCGGCCGGGAGCGCGTCGACCGCGGTGAACCCGCCCGGGTCCGTGGTGGCGCCGGTGTTCGTCACGGAGACGAGATAGTCGAGGTTCGACCCGATCACGGCCTGCCCGAGGTGGTGCTTGCTGACCGAGAGGCTGACGAGCGGGGCGACGTCGAGCGGGTCGGTCGACGTGTTATCGGTCGGGTCGGGGTCCGCGGTCACGGCCGAGACCACGGCGACGTTCGCAACGGACGGGAACGCCCGCACGTCGACGAGCACGTTCAGGACGAGGGCGGGCGCGTGCGTACCCGGGGCAAGGGGCGTCGACAGCGTGCACGAGACATCCGTTGCGCCGAGGCGGGCGGATGCCGCGGCGGAGCACGACCAGGCGGAATCGCTCCCGGCGGCGTCGATGAAGGTCAGCCCGGCGGGGAGGGTGTCGACCGCGTGCACGCCGACGGCGCTCGAGGGGCCGGCGTTGGACACGGCGAGCGTGAACGGGGTCGCGCCGCCGATCGCGCCCGTGCCGGTGTGGGTCTTGACGATGGACAGGTTCGCGCTCCGGGCGAAGACGATCTGCACCGGGCTCGGGTTGTTCGCGAGGGTGGTTTCGGTCGTCGGCGTCGCGACGACCCCGGGGTTGTCGAGGGTGACGGCGCCGAGGGCGGGGTCGGTGCCGACGGTAATCGAGAGCGCAGCGGCGGTCCCGCCGGCGACGAGGCCGGCTGCCGTGCCGGCCCCCACGTCACCGAGCGTGCACGTGACGGTCTGCGCGGTGTTCGCGGGGATGCTCGCGGCAGGCACCGCCGTGCACGTCCAGCCTGCGGTGTTCGACCGGAACCGGAGACCGACGGGGAGGACGTCGGTCACCGTGATCGGGCCGACCGCGTCCGAGCGGCCGAGGTTGCGCAGCGCGAAGTCGAAGACGACATCCGCCCCGGCGAGGGGTGCTGCGGTCGCGATCGACTGCACGAGCTCGAGGTCTGCGACGGCGACGACCGTGACGGGCACGCTGTCGGTGTCGGTGTGCGACGAGGAACGGCTGTCGGTCCAGCCGACGGTCGCCGAGTTGACCGCCCGGGTGCCGTCCGGCACCGCAGAGGCGACGGCTGCCGTGACGGAGATGACGGAGTCCGTCACGCCGAGAGTGGCGCGGGTGCAGCTCGCGCTCACGAGGCTGCAGGCCCAGCCGGCGCCACTGATCGCGGTCGCGGTGAAGCCCGCGGGCAGGGAGTCGGAGACCGTGAGCGCGTCCGCGGTTGAGGGCCCCGCGTTGGTGACGGTGAGGTCGTAGCTGATGCTGTCCCCGGCGACGACGGTGCCTGCGGCGGGGGTGATCGTCTTGACGATCGTGACGTCAGCGAGGTCGGTGACGTCCGTCGGGTCGCTCGCGGTGTTGGGGTGCAGGTTCGGCGCGGGTTCGTCGAGGACACCGGTCACGTCTGCCGTGTTGGTGAAGACGGCGGGCCCGGCGTCCGCGGGGATTCCCACACTGACCGTGATACCGGCCGAGGTCGCGCCGACGGGCAGGATGCCGGTGCTCGTGCAGCTGAGCTCCGCTCCGGCGGGCGGTGCGCAGGTCCAGGCGGCACCGCCGTCGGCGCCCAGGGCGACGAGCCCGGCGGGGACGTGGTCGGTGACGATAGTGCCGGCCGGGGCGTCGGAGGGCCCGAAGTCGGTCACCGTGAGGGAATAGTCCAGGTCAGTTCCCGCGGTGACCGGGCCGGAGCGGTGGGTCTTAAGGATGCCGAGGTCGGCCTTGCCGGTGAGCGCGGTGTTGGTGTCGTCGGTCGCATCCGGTGCGTTGTCGGCCGTCACGGTCGCCGTGTTGACAACGGTTCCGGTGAGGCTGCCCGGCACGTGCACGATCACGTCGACGGTCTGGGTGGCCCCGGAGCCGGGGAGCAGGGTTCCGGTAAGGGCGCAGCCGATGGTCGACGGGAGGGTGCCGGTTTCGGAGCAGGTCCAGGCGCCGGGGGTGCCAGACCCGAGGCGCACGAAGGTCAGTCCATTCGGGAGCGGGTCGACGACGCGCACCGTGCGGGCGTCGGCGAGTCCGGTGTTCGTGACCGAAAAACGATAGGTCGCATCCGTTCCGGGAACGAGCTCGGCATCCCTCAGCGTCTTCGCGATCGAGAGCGTCGTCGCGCTATCGACCGGCTGGGTCGCGGCCGAAACGTTGTTCGCCGGGTTGGGGTCCGGCGTCGTCCCGCTGACGGCTGCCGTGTTGGTGAGGCTGCCGGTGAAGCCGGAGTCGATGGTGGCCGTCACAGTGAGGCGCGAGGTGGCGGAACGGGCGAGGTCGCCGGCGAAGACACAGCTCACCGGAGTGACGCCGGTGTCGCAGGTCCAGCCGGCGCCGGTCACGGAGACCTGCGACACGTGGCCGGGCAGGGTCTCGGTCACGGTGATCGGGCCGGCCGATGTCGACGGGCCGGCGTTGGTGACGTCGATGGTCCAGGTCGCGGTGTCTCCGGCGGCGAAGGAGCCGCTCACGAGCTTGGTGACCCCGAGGTCGGCGCTCGTGGTGACGGGCGCCGTCGCGGTTCCGGTGTTGTTGCCGGGCTGGGGGTCGAAGGTGCGGGCGGCGACGATGGCCGAGTTGGCGAGGTTCACGCCGGCCGGCACTCCCGGCGCCACGGCGACGGCGACCGAGATGGCCGGGAAGCTCGCGTTCGCCGCGAGCGTCTCGTTCGCCAGGAGACGCTCACAGGTGAAGACTCCCGAGGCCGCATCGGGCACCGTGCAGCTCCAGCCCGCCCCGGAGGCGCCGGTCACGACGATTCCGGCCGGAAGCGGCTGCGCGGGGGTGTCGGTGACGACGAAGTTGTGGCCGGCGACTGCTCCGACGGCCGGATCGGTCCCGGCGTTGCTCACAGTGAGGGTGAACGCGCCGGGGGTGGTCGTGCCGGCGAGAAGGGCACCGCCGGCGGTCTTGCTGAGCCGCACGTCCGCCGAATCGAGGTGCGCGGTCGCTGTCACGGGGGCCTCGGCATAGGGTGCCGGGCCGGCGTGACCGGTGGCGCCGGTCGCATCCGTCACCACTGCGCTCAGGGTGTTGGTGTGCGGGATGCCGGCGCCGGCTCCCGGGGTGACGGTCGCGGCTCCGGTGGGCTGGGCGGCGAAGCGGATGTCGATGGTCGTTCCGGGGGCGACCGCGGTGAGCGCGGCCCACGCCAGGGTCTGCACGCCGCCGACCGTCGTGAGGACCGGGTCGGCGAGGGCTGCGGACGGGCCTCCGCCGATCGAGACGGTCCCGGAGCCGGGCACGTAGACCCAGTTGACCGGGAGGGTGTCGGTGGGGAGCACGGTCGCCGCGGTGCCGGTGCCCGTGTTCACGAGGGTGAGGGTCCAGCCGAACGGTGTGCCGACGTAGGCCAGCGTGCCGTTCGTCGCCGAGGTGGCGAGGGTCACGTGCGGGAAGCGCGGCGTGACAGGGACGGTCGCTGTCGGCGGGTTGACCGTGTAGACGCGGCCGCCGCTCGCGAGGGAGGCGTAGCTCGGGATGCTCGCGGTCGCCGTGATGGCGCCGGTGCCGAGCGTCGGCGAGGGCGCGAGGCGGGCGTCGAAGGTGCGTGAGACGGAGGCGTTCTTCGCGATGGTCGGGATCGTCCAGGTCACGGTGTTCCCGGAGAGCACGCCTCCGGCGGAGATGTTCGTGACGCTCGCGGGGTCGATGCCGGCGGGGAGGGTGTCGACGATGGTCACGGCGAAGGCGTCCGCGGTCGTGCTCGCGTTCGCGTTGGTCGCGATGACGGTGTAGGTGAAGGCCTGGCCGGGTTCGGGGGTCGGGTTGGAGACGGTCGTGGAGACACCGAGCAGGGGTTCGAGCACGGTGATGGCCGCCGACCCGATGGGTCCGGTGCGGTCGAAGGCGGAGGCGGCGTTGGCCGGGGCGGCCTTGGCCAGGTCGTTCCAGCGCGGGACGGCCGTGTTGGTGAGGATGACTCCCGCGGTGTTCGCGGCCGTCGTCGTCACGGTGCCGGCGACGTTCACGGTGACGGTGCGGTCCTGGGGCGCGGAGAGCACGGTGCCGAGTGACCAGCCGACCTTCTGGCCGGAGGACGCGAGTGTGAAGGCGGGGCGGTTGGGCAGGTCGGCGGAGCAGTCGGTGCCCGAGGCCGTGCGGCAGGAGATCGTCGCGGTCGAGGCCACCACGCTCACACCGGCGGGCAGGGTGTCGATGACGGCCGCGTTGTAGAAGTTGACGTTCTTCGGCAGGGTGACCGTGATCGTGTAGCCGACGGCGCCGCCGACGGGTACGGCGTTGGGGACGGCGGTTTTGACGGTCGTCGCGCCATCGACGGTGACGACCGCGGTCGCGGTCGCGGTCACGACCCGTTCGACGGCCGCGGTGTTGGCACCGGTGCTGAGTGTCGAGCCGGTGACCGTGGCGGTTCCGCTGTACGTGACGAGGCCGGCGGCGGTCGGGGCGACCTGGGCGGTGTATGTCAGCACGACGGCGGCCGGGCCGGCGATCGCCCCCGTGCCGCCGAGCACCCAGCCGAGGCGGGTCGTGCCGACCGCGCACCCGTTGGCCGCGACGCCGGTGCCGGGCGCACTCGAGGTCACGGTTCCGACCGGCGCGGTACTGCTGCCGAAGCCCTGCAGGGTGAGTCCGGCGGGCAGGCAGTCGACGACGACCGAGTCGTAGGCTGCGGGGCTCGTCGCCGGGTTTCCGGCCGTGAGGGTGACGGTGATGATGTCGTTCCCCTGGGCGATCGGCTTGTCGACGATCTTGGCGAGGGTGGGCGCCGGGGTGACGACGGCGATGGTCTTGCTCGCGGTGCGCGGGGTCACGGCGACGCCGCCGAGGGTGACCGTGCTCGCGAAGGTCGCGGTGTTGGTGAGGTTTCCGGAGGCGAGGTTCACGCCGACGAGCACACCGGGCAGGGTCACCGTGAAGACCTGGTCTGCGACGCTCGTGTTGTCGTAGGTCGCCGGGAAGGTGAGGGTGCCCGTCGCGGGGTTGAAGCCGCCGCCGGCCGGGACGGTTGAGACGGTCGCGAGGGTGCCGGCGGGGATGGTGAGGCCGGTCGGCAGTTTGTCGGAGAGCACGCCGTTGAACACGGTCGTTCCGGCCGGAACGGTGGCCGAGAAGGTGTAGTCGACGAGTTCGCCGGCGACGGCCTGGGCGGCGGTGTTGCCGTTCTCGACGATGCGGGAGATGCCCGCCTTGGCGATGCCGGCATTGGCGAGGTAGACCTGTGCGGTCGCGTTCGCGGGGACGGCGTTGCCGTCGGCATCGTGCGCGGGGTTGAGCGAGCCCTTCGGGAAGTAGGGAGTGTCGGTGCCCGTGGTGTTCGGCGAGGTGAAGGAGACGACGGATGCCGCGTTCGCGAACACCGTGGACACGCTGACCCCGGCGGGAACGGTCAGGGTGTAGCCGAGCCGGGTCGCGGCCGCTCCGGGGGTGAGCGGGCCGCCGAGGGTCCAGACGATCACGCTGCGGCCCGTGGGCGCGGCGTTGGTGGCCGGGTACCCGGCATCCGCCGGATTGAGGCAGCTGCCGGCGGGCGTGATTGCAGCGACGGCCCAGCTGGTGCAGTCGTAGCCGGCGGGCAGGGCGTCCCAGACCTGAACGGCGCCGACGGGGACGTTGGTGCCGGCCGCGGCGGTTCCGGTGTTCTTCGCGTCGATGGCGAAGGTGACGACGTCGCCCTCCTTGACCTTCACTGAGGTGTTCGGTGCGGCGGGGGTTGCGCTGCCGACCTTCGTCACGATCTTTGCGAGCGAGAGGGTCGGGGCGGGGGCGATGGCGTAGTCGACCTGGTCGCGGAGCGCGAGCACGGTGCCGGTCGTCGATTCCTGGCGGTACTTCATCAGGTTTGCGGTGATATCGACGGCGGCGGTCGCCGAGGTGCCTGTCACGAGGGCGCTCACGAAGAGGGTGAGGGTGGCGCCCTTGGCGACGTAGAGGTCGGTCGAGCCGGTGCTGTCGGCGGTGCCGAGATTCCAGGCCGCCGGCAGGGTGCCCGCGGGGCTGGAGGCCTGGGTGCCGGTGGCGGGGGTCACGGCGACGGTGCTGCCGGTCGCGGGGGCGAAGCCCGCGAAGACGCTGCCGACCGGGGTGAAGTCGGTGATGCGGGCGTTGCGGGTGCGCGTGGAGGTCGAGAAGGCGACGGTGAGCTGGAAGCAGACCGTGTCGCCAAGGTGGTAGGTGGGCACCTGGGTGTCGGTGTAGTTCGGGGCGTTCGCGGCCGCAGCGCAGTCGACGGCGGTCCCGCCGGTCGCCGGGCGGGTGAGCACCTTTTTGCTGATGGTCGGTGCCGACGACGCGAGGCCGGCGGAGGAGTCGTCGGTGACCGGAGTGCTGCCGAGGCCGGCGGTCACGTCGGTCGTGGTGCCGGTGATGCCGACGGTGTTGAGGAAGCTGTCGCCGGCGACGGTCGGGCCGTTCTGGGAGTCGCCGAGGTAGCTCGAGGACATGAAGGCGTCGTAGCCGATCGTGCGGCTCGTGTTGACCGGGAGGTTTGTCGGGTTCGGTACCAGCACGACAGTGAAGCTGCCGTCGGCGTTGGCGACGACGCTCGTGACGGTGGCGCCGGTGACGGCGCCGCCCGTCGCACAGCCGGCCGGGACGAGTCCGGCGCGGGGCCCGGTGATCACGACGGAGGTGGGCACCATCGGGCACAGGCCGTTGGGCACTGTGTCTGTGATCGTCATCGCGGTGTCGGTCGTGTACTCGCCGGAGCGCACCAGCAGGCTGAACCGGGCGGTGCCGTCGGCGACGAAGGTCGCCGAGCTGACGGTCTTCACGATCGAGAGGTCCATGGCCTTCACGGTGACGGAGTCGCTCGCAGTCGCGGCGGCATCCGCCGGGGTCAGCACCGGGCCGGTGTATGTCCCTGAGGCGATCGCGGTGTTGGTGAGGCCCTGGCCAGCGGCGGCCGGCGCCTCCTGCCGGGTGGATGCCCCGGTGTTGTTGTCGAGATCCGCCGCCTGCAGGCGCGAGGCCGGGTCGGGGGTGGCACCGGCCCACATGGTGTTCTCGTGCAGCGGGACCGCAGCGGCGTATGTCACGGTGCGGGTGGACCCGGCCGCGAGGGTGCCGAGGTCCCAGGTGACCTTCGTGAAGACCTGGCCGGCGAATCCGGTGCGGTCGTTGACCGTTTCGACGCGGGTCGGGCTGAGGCAGTTCGTCCCGCCGGTCGCCGAGCCCAGGCGCCCGGAACCGGGGTATTCCTCGGTTCCCGGCGCGCTGTTGTCGACGGTGCCGCAGCCGAGGAATTCGAGGCCGGCCGGGAGGTAGTCCACGAGACTGACGCCCGTTGTCGCGGCAACGGTGGTGTTACGGGTGTCGATCCGGTACACCGTTGCCTGATCCTGGGCGCCGCGCATGAGCTCGTGTTCCGGGCTCGGTTCGGTCTTCGTCACAGTCAGGGCCGACACCTTCGTGGCGGACGGTGTGACGGCATCCGTGATCGCGAAGCTGCCGGCCACGACGACACCGGTCGCCGGCGTGAACTTCGCGAGGAGCCGCGGGTCGGTCTGGCCGTAGACGGCCGCGGCGCCCGGCACGAGGGCGCCGACCGGGAAGGCGGTGGGAGCCGGGGTGATCGTGAAGCTGAAGCCTGTGGCGCTGTCGTGCACGAGGTCGGCGATGTTCGACCACACGAGCACCTGGTGGGTGATCGCGGGCGGGCCGACGGTGTCGGTGATCGTCGTGATGGTGGGGTCCGGCAGGCTCGGGACGGTGCTGCTCGCCGAGCTTCCGGCGACGTAGGTCGCACCGGCCGGCAGCTGGTAGCGGAATGCGAGGTTGTAGTAGTCGGTGCTCGCGCCGGCCGGGGCGGTCGCGGTGAGCGTGACGCTGTCGTTCTCACCCGCGAGGATGCCGGGGGTCGCCGTGGCCGTCAGCGTCACGACGCCCGCCGCGCTCGCCGGTGCGACGACGGCGCCGACGGTGAGGCCGACCCCGACGAGCAGGGCCGCAAGCACACCGGCCGTGAGCCGGATGTGCGCCCTGGCCGGGGCGAGGAAACCGTTGTCGAAGAGGATCTGACGCTTTTTGTGGCGCGGCACGATGGCATGGCTGAAAAGCGGCATGGCGGGTACTCCAGGGTAAGCAAAACGAGCAGCGCTGTGTCGGCGTACGCGGGGCATTTCGGGTGCCCGGGTACGCTATAAAGCGACCTTGTCCAGTACGTTTCCTAGACGCTACCGGCTGCGTCTCCGGCCGGTCCATCCCCTGGACGACCCCAGTGCGGGGCGGAGCCCTCCCCAGAACGGGGCGGCGCCTGCTCCGGGACCGCCGACGCGAACCGGCTACTTGAAGCGGTGCTGCAGCACCCAGTCGTGCATCGCGACGGCGGCGGCGGCCGAGGCGTTGATCGAGCGCGTCGACCCGAACTGGCTGATCTCGAGCACCGCGTCCGCCGCGGCGATCGCCTCATCGGACAGCCCGGGGCCCTCCTGGCCGAACAGGAGCACGCAGCGTTCCGGGATCGCGAAGGTTTCGATCAGCACGCTGCCGGGAACGTTGTCGATCGCGATGATCGGCAGGTTCTCGTTCGCCGCCCAGAGGACGAACGTGGCGACATCCGCGTGGTGCAACACGTGCTGGTACCGGTCGGTGACCATGGCCCCGCGCTTGTTCCAGCGCTTGCGACCGATGATGTGCACCGTGTCCGCGCCGAAGGCGTTGGCGCTGCGCACGATCGAGCCGATGTTCATGTCGTGTTGCCAGTTCTCGATCGCGACATGGAACGGGTGCCGCTTCTCGTCGAGGTCCGCGACGATCGCGGCCATCGACCAGTACCGGTACCGGTCGATCACGTTGCGGGTGTCGCCGTGCTCGAGGAGTTCGGGGTCGTAGAACGACTCTTCGGGCAGCTCCCCCTGCCACGGCCCGACGCCGTTCGTCGACAACTCGACAGTCGGGGCGGCGGGGGGAAGCGCTGGTTCAGTCACCCATCCACCGTATCCCGCGCCCGCGCACTCTCGCGGACAGGGACGGGCGGACGGACGAGGCGGGACGGGCGGGGCGCGGGTATGATTTCGGTATGCCTAAAACTGCTGGGGGCACCGTCGCGGATGCTGCACGCCTGCCCACGGCGCCCACCCGGCTGATCATGCTGCTGGGCCCGGCCCTCGTGGCCGGGGTCGCCTACCTGGACCCGGGCAACGTCGCGAGCAACATGACCGCGGGCGCCCGGTTCGGCTACCTGCTGGTCTGGGTGGTGCTCTCGGGCAACCTGATGGCGTGGCTGATCCAGTATCTCTCCGCGAAGCTCGGGATCGTGACCGGGCAGAGCCTCCCGGAGGTCCTCGGGACCCGGTTCCGGCATCCGTTTCTGCGACGGCTCTACTGGCTGCAGGCCGAACTCGTCGCGATGGCGACCGACCTCGCGGAGATCATCGGCGGCGCGGTCGCGCTCTACCTGCTGTTCGGGCTGCCGCTGCTGCTCGGTGGCGTGATCACGGGCACGGTCTCGATGCTCGTGTTGACCGCACAGGCCCGGCGCGGGGCGAAGAGCTTCGAACAGGTGATCGTCGCGATGCTGTGCGTGATCACGATCGGGTTCACCGCCGGGGTGTTCTTCGCCCCGCCGGACCCCGCGAGCGTGCTCGCCGGCCTCGTGCCGCGGTTCGAGGGCAGCAACTCGGTGCTGCTCGCGGCGTCGATCCTCGGTGCGACGATCATGCCGCACGCGATCTATGCGCACTCCGCTCTCGCCCGCGACCGTTTTCCGGGTGTCCACGACCAGCCGACCACGCGCCGCCTGCTCTGGGGCACCCGCTGGGACGTCACCCTCGCGATGGTGCTCGCCGGCACGGTCAATGTGGCCCTCCTCGTCCTGGCCGCGTCCGCACTGCAGGGCGTCCCGGGCACGGACTCGCTGCCCGGCGCGTACAACGCGCTCCGGACGAGCCTCGGGCCGATCGTCGCGACCGTGTTCGCGGTTGGTCTCCTCGCCTCCGGGCTCGCCTCGACTTCCGTCGGCGCGTATGCCGGCGCTGAGATCATGCACGGGCTGCTGCACCTGCGGCTGCCCCTCCTGGTGCGCAGGATCGTCACGCTCATTCCGGCGCTCATCATCCTCGCGATCGGGCTCGACCCGACGGAGGCCCTCGTGCTCAGCCAGGTCGTGCTCTCCTTCGGGATCCCGTTCGCGCTGGTCCCGCTCGTCTGGCTCACGTCACGGCGCGAACTCCTCGGCGAGTACACGAACCGCTGGTTCACGACCCTCGCCGGGTGCGTCGCCGCGCTCCTGCTCATCACCCTCAACGTCGTGCTCCTCGTGCTGATCACGATCGGCGCCTGAGTCCCCCGCCATGAAGCACAACGGGCTGAGCACTCCAGCGTCCGAGGACTACCTCAAGACCATCTATGCCCACACCGAATGGCAGCCAGAGCG
Source organism: Cryobacterium sp. 10I5 (assembly GCF_035019865.1). Lineage (NCBI taxonomy): Bacteria > Bacillati > Actinomycetota > Actinomycetes > Micrococcales > Microbacteriaceae > Cryobacterium > Cryobacterium sp. 10I5. Next base: position 2,351 of record NZ_JASJVI010000088.1, on the reverse strand, counting down.
CATCACGCCCTCGGTCCTCGCAGCCCGGCTCGGGGTGGCGCCCTCCTCGGTCACCGAGATGGTGAAGAAACTCGCCGCCGCCGGCCTCATCACGCATGTGCCGTACGGGCCGCTCGCCCTCACCCCTGTCGGTGCGCTGCGCGCGAGCGCGGTCGTGCGGCGGCACCGACTGATCGAGACCTGGCTCGTGCGGGAGATGGGATACGACTGGGACGAGGTGCACGTTGAGGCAGAGGTCCTCGAACACGCCCTCTCCGATCGGCTGATGGACGCGATCGACGAACGCCTCGGCCGGCCGGTCGTCGACCCGCACGGCGACGCGATCCCCTCGGCGGACGGCACTGTCGTAGCGCGCGCCGGGATCACGGTCGACCGGGCCGACCCCGGCCTGGTCAGCGTCGTGCTGCGGGTGAGCGATCGGGATCCCGTGGTGCTCCGCGGCCTCGCTCGCGACGGCATCGTACCGGGAACAGAACTCGAGGTGCGGGAACCGGGGCTGGTGCGGCTGCCTGGCGGAGACATCCGTCCCCTCTCTGACGCAGAGGCGATGTCGATCTGGCTCACCCTGCCTCCCGTGGTTGAGTGAACCATCGACCGCTACTCTGGAAGGGAACCCGAGGAGCGCCGAATGACACGCCGTGACGAGATCGAATGCTGGCTCACCGACATGGACGGGGTGCTGGTCCACGAGAACAGCCCGCTGCCCGGGGCCGCCGAGCTTCTTCAACAGTGGAGCGACGCGGGGACGCCGTTCCTCGTGCTCACCAACAACTCCATTTTCACGCCCCGCGACCTGAGCGCCCGGCTGCGCGCTTCCGGGCTCAACGTGCCCGAGGAGCGCATCTGGACCTCGGCTCTCGCGACCGCCGATTTCCTGAAAAGCCAGATGCCCGGCGGAACGGCCTTCGTGATCGGCGAGGTCGGCCTCACGACGGCACTGCACGAGGCAGGCTTCATCATGACGGAGACCAACCCCGACTACGTCGTCGTGGGTGAGACCCGCAACTACTCGTTCGAGGCCATCACGAAGGCCATCCGCCTGTTGCTTGCCGGGGCGCGGTTCATCGCGACGAACCCGGATGCGACGGGACCGAGCGCGGACGGCCCGATGCCCGCGACGGGTGCCATCGCCGCCCTCATCTCCAAGGCGACCGGCATGGAGCCCTACGTCGTCGGCAAGCCGAACCCGATGATGTTCCGCTCGGCGATGAACAAGATCGGCGCACACTCGGAGAACACGGCGATGATCGGCGACCGGATGGACACCGACATCGTCGCGGGCATCGAGGCGGGCCTGTACACGCTGCTCGTGATGACCGGGATCAGTGACGAGGCCGAGGTCAGCCGTTACCCGTTCCGCCCGGACGAGATCATCTCCGGTGTCGACAAGCTCGTCTCCCTGGAACCCGTCGAGTCCGACGAGATCTAAGCCCGCCCTGCGTAACTGTTGCCGCACCGGACAACTGTTGCCGGCATACGGGCCGCAGTTGTCCGTTCCGGCCACAGTCGGCCGGAGTTTACCGGTCAGGCGGTGGGGCCGGGACCGGCCAGGCTCCCGGTGATGCCGTCGCCGGAAGACCGGCTCACGAAGCAGAAGTACTGGTGCGGGCCGTCCGCCCACTGCGCGGCCGTGATCGGGTAGCTGCCCTGCACCTGCACGTCGGGGTACGCGGCCGCGGCCGCGAGGTCGATCACGCCGGGAGCGCTGCAGAGCAGGTTGATCTGCGCCGCGAGCGCCGCTTCACCGGGGAACGGCGTCGTCGCATCCCCGGGGAACAGGCCGCGATAGACGAGCTGCGCCTGGTGCGGGGCTGCGCAGTCGGCGACCGTGAAGGTCTCCTCCCACGGCGAGACGTACGGCTGCAGGCATTCGCCGCCGAAGAGGGTCTGCCAGGCGTGCACGCCGGCCGGCTGCGCGGCGGTGGGTGCCGGGGTCGGTGTCGGAGTCGGCGTGGGCGTCGGGGTCGGAGTCGGGGTCTCCGAGGCTGAGGCGGCGACGGTCGACGCCGGGGAGCCCACGAGGCGCTGCCCGAGCATGAAGAGCCCGAAGAGAACCACGACGACAAGCAGGCCGATCGAGGTCCAGATCAGGGGTTTCGGCAGACCGCTGTGCTCGGCGGATGCCCCGCCCTTGCCAGGCCCAGTGCCGTCGCTCCCTGAACCGCCTGCACCCGACCCGCCGACACCGGAACCGTTCGTACCGGATCCAGGCGTGGTCCCGGAACCGCTGGTACCTGGCGTGCCCGTGCCTGAGGCACCGTCTGCCGGACCGCCGACCCCCTGTGAGCGACGCGAAAAGAAACCAGCGCCGGGGCCTGCCGGGGTCGACGCATCCGCGACGCCGGCAGGCC
>NZ_JASJVI010000087.1:0-15529 GCF_035019865.1 Cryobacterium sp. 10I5 | reverse complement strand
TCGAGTCCTTTCTGAGCGCTACCGCACATGGCTCAGTGAACAACCCAAAGTCAGCGCTTGACAACAATAGGAGCATCAAATTCCGGCTACGCCGCCTCACCCAAGTACTGCCACCGGTTCTCCGGATTGAGCACACCCGCACCCACCAACTCGAGCGCAGCACGGTGATCAGCACGATTCGTACTGGCCCGCGGATACCGCGGCCACACCCGCTCACCCGGCCCACTCGCCTCAAACAAAGGCCGGCTCGACACGTGCGGGCGCCTCGGCCGGCTCCTCGGGGCTGAATGCATCGTGGACAGTTCCGCTTGCCACCACGCCCACACCTCCCGCTCGATTCGATACCGCTCCGCCCGAGCCAACAGGGTTCCCAGCACGTTCAGCTGCAGCGCCGCCTGGTTCCGAAGATCCTGCTTGGACCTGGCCCACCCATCACGATGAGCGATCAGGAGCTTGTGACGCCGGAGACGACTAAGGATTGTGGCCGTATGCCGGGCTGTGACGCCCAGAAGACGAGCAGCGGAGTCAACAGTAAGACTCGGGTACTGGCGCAGCAGGGCATAAAGCTTCCCCGCCAGATGCCCCAGGCCCCGCCGGGTGAAGAGATCATGTCGTTGATCCGTGAGTTGCTCCTCCAACACGGCCACCAGGTGAGTCCGGGTGTTAAAGAGCTCAGCCACAGAACGACCCGACGCTGACGTATTTTCGTTCGGGGGGCGGGGGTTATCTAATGGTTGTGACCGGACTGTTCGAGGGGCTGTGGATAACGTGGACGCTATGCGCCATTCGGCGGCGTTGCCATCCTCGCTAGCACTGACCCGTTCCACATACCCGGCCTTAACGAGGGCTATGAGAGCCACTGCTGCGGTCGTCCGTCCCAGGCCCCCCATCGGACCCAGGTCCCGGATCGCGGCGGCCACAGTGCGCTTACCCGTCTGCAAGGTCAAGTAGGCCAGGGAACTGAGAATGGTTTGCTGATTGGAGGACGCCTCCGTGCGACCCCACCGGCCCGGGCTGACCCGGAACCGGGTCAGGAGGGCCTGGACGTCAGTTACGATCCCGTCCAGCTCGGACAGGTCCTGCGGCTCCCGTGCAGCCGGCAGGGGGCGTTGGAGCGCGGCGTACTGCTGAGCTTTATCCCACTGCCGGCCGAGCCGGGCACGCGCCTCGCCTGCGGCCCGGGGCCGGCGAGAACCGCGCCCCGTGTTCTTCGTCCGGAAATGTTCCAAACCCGGGGCGCTCTTCACGGCGTGTTCCACGTCGGCCAGCTGCCAACCCGCGTTCGCCGCCGCCAGCAAACACATAAACCCCGTCCAGCTCGGGTTACTGCCACCATCAATAGTGGCCATATGCGCGGTGCCAGCCGTACTCAGTCGCCGGTGCGACCGGTGGTGCGCGGTGACCGGTCCCGACGGGGCACTATCCTCCGCGCGCAGGGAAGGCCTACGCGCCTCGAGCACCGCGGCCAAAGCGGCCAGGTCTGCGATCGTGGTTGACGGGGCGATCAAACTGTTCAGGCTCCCGCGCAACACGGTGGAACTGCTCCCATCCCGATGCGGAGACAAGGGCGGCCGCGCCGCACCCGTGACAGCGTTCAGCAACATGCCATGGTCCAAACGACGAAAATTCGCCCGCGCCGCACCCGCCACCAGGGCAACCGCACCCTTCGAGGCGCCCTCTTGGAGCGCGAGCCAAATATGACGGCCACCCGTCCCCGAGGACTGACACACCACATGCTCAATCGACAAAGCACCCAACATGCCCGAAAGCACATCGCACTCATCGACGGCTTCCTCCATTAACTCAGCGTCAACACCGTGCTTATCTTTACCGTCGAAGTCAAAACAAAGGACCCGGAATAAACCGGTCTCATCAGCCAGATTCATCGCCCAAGGCGTCGTGGGTGCGGCAGGACCGACCCGGTGGATCAGAGGGTAACTGTTCTCATCCACACGCCCATACGCATCGCGCTTCATCACACGCACCTGACCCCGCGGACTCATCCGACGCGTCAAAGCCCACGCATCCCATGCTTCGGAAGACACGCCCACAAAAGTCGAAAAGTCAGGTACTAGGTCAAAAACGTGCACATCGGTTACTATGAGAACACCTCCTCCTCGGAGTGGGTACACAAAAGCCTCCGGTTCATCCGGATCTTTTGATTGGCTCCAACCTCGTCGCCGGCAAGCAGAGAAGGTTTGAGCTACGAAACTTAGAAGGCCCGTCGCGAAAGCGGCGGGTCTTTTCGTTTAAGCGACGTCTGCGATGGGCAGCTCCTCGTCGGCGGGGTGGGTGGCAACAGGGGCGTATTCCGGCATCCCCAACTCGCGGGCAAGGATGCCTGCAATGTATTCGCCGTAGTTGAGGCCTAACTGCTCGGCGTTACGCCGGATGGCGTCACCGACCGGGCGTGCGGGCTTCGTCATGAACGCGTCTCGATCGCCCTTGCTGGGTCGTCCAATGCCGTTGCGTGCCATGGGCCTATCTAACCGCAGATTTTCGTTTAAAGAAACAACATTCGTTGGCGTGTCGATGACGGCTATTTCGGTCGGGGTTATCGCTGGTCAAAGCGAGCTTGTGGCGCAACTGAGATTTGCAGATGACCCAACGGTTGCCGTCGTGGCACGCGTAAATATCGGCGTTCTGCAGCCAGATGTGCATCATTTGCTCTGTTATGCCCATGAGCAGCATGAGGCAGCTCTGCTCTCCACGAAAAGAGCCGGAGCGGGCTGGAGGTTAGCCGAGGAGGTAGGCGACGGTGGCGCCGAGGTCGTCGGCGATTAGTTCGCGGCAGGCCCAGAACGTGGTCTTAGCCGGCCTGCGCTTGCTGTCCTCTGGGGCGTCGTCCTGGACGTAGCCGAGCCGGCCTAGGTCTTTCAGCGCTTCATGCACGGAGTTACGAGACATGACGTCTTCGGGAATGAGGTCGAAAAGCTCGGTGTACGTGCGGGATTTTTTAAGAAGAATGCGCAACACGATCGCTCGTGTGGGGGCGGAATAGGCCTCATGGAAACGGTCGACCCGTTCGGGGGCATTGATTCCAGGCATGTCGTTCATTTTGTCGGAACTCCCAACGTTCTGGTGAGGGCTGAAGTAGGCGATGGCGGGGCGTTCATGGCCATATCCAACAAACATGGGCATCACGTTTGAGTGTCCGTGGCACATGGTATAAGCGACGTGGACCTCAGTCTGTGTCGGCACTTTGGGGGACACATGTTCAATTTCCCGGTGAAAAGGTAAAAGTTATATCCCCAACTTCGGGAATCACCCCCGTTTGGGTGGATTTTCGGCGTGAACATGGGACACTGGAGAGGAGGTCGGGGGACTGCTCTATCTCCCTCGAATATGTAAAAAAACTATTCGAGTAGGAGAATTTATGGCTGACAGCAGTCAAGGAAATGAAGGCACTGTTTTCGGCGGCGCTGCACGCGCAAGCCAGTACATCGAAGAGGACACCTGGAAGCGCCCACCAGAGGGGCAGGAACCAGCCGAGGAAACAGCGGAGCTGGACCAGTTCGAAGCCGACATCCCGGCTGTGTCACCACTCGTCGTCATCCCGCCGTGGTCATCGGCCGACGCCTTTGCGGAATCGTCCGTGCCGGCTGATTCAACATCAGTCTTGTTCGGGGGACCGGCAGCAGCATCGACTGCGACCGACTCGGGAAAGGCCACCACGGGTTTCCGCGGCGCTCTGGCCAGAATGGGGTTCCCGGTCAAGCCGAGCCCGGAGGAAGTGGAGGCCCGCCGTGTTGCGTCGGCGCGTCTGGCGGCTGAGACCGTGGTGCGGCAGGCGACGTGGACGCGCGCCGTTTCCGTCCTGGTGAATAACCCCAAGGGTGGGACGGGGAAGACGCCCACAGCGGTCATCCTCGCAGGTGTCATCGCGTCCATCCGTGGGGGATCAACGGCGGTCCTGGAAGTCTCCGACGATCCGGGAGCGCTGGGCTACCGGGCCGAAGGGAACCCGAAGCTGGGCTTGGGGGAGCTGGTGCGCGATATTGGCCAGGTCAAGACCGCCGGCCGGCTCCACGGATACACCGCCCCGCAAACGTCCTTTGCCGATGTGATCGCCTCGACTGGACGGCGGGATCGCCTCACCGGTGAGGCCGTGATCTCGCTCTGCAATGTCATCGATGAGTTCTACGGAATCCGCGTCATGGACTCGGGCAACGTCACCACCTCATCCGCTTTCCAGGGCGCGGTCTCCGTCGCCGATGTGCTCGTCATCCCGGTCATGAACGCCGGGGATTCGGTCCTGGAAGCGATCCAGCTACTCGAGGAGCTGCGCGCCGCTGGTGGCCAACCCCAGCGCCTGGCAGACACCGCGATCGCCATCCGGCTCACGGACGGCCGCCCGGAAAACAAAGCCGTCACCGATGAGGTTGCGCGTTTGCTGACTCAGGCCGGCGTTACGTCCCTGCACGAAGTTCCCTACGACGCTCACATTGCAGAGCGTCAGCAAATCACCCTCGCCAAGCTCGCTCCCGCGACACGTGACGCCTTCGCGGCCGCCGCGGCGGCCGTCGTCATTTCCCTCAAAAATACGGTCTCGACCGACCGTTGAAAGGCACACACCAATGAACGACCTGATTTACACCGCCCTCACGAACCTGCCCCTTTCCGTGGACAACCCCCTCAATGGGTTGATCCCCGATTTCTCGTTCGGCGGAGCACAGTTCACCCAGCTCTGGCAAAAGCTCATCACCGCCATTTGGGGAATCGCGATCCTCATATCCATCGTCTACCTGGCCCTGGGTTTGGTGAGCATGGCAGGCGCTTCCAGTGACGCCAACCCGAACCCGCAGCAGCACGCTCAAGGCCGTAAGAAAGCCCTGTGGGCAGCCGTCTCCCTGGCGGGACTCGCCGCTCTCGCACTGATCGTGGGCGCGATCCTCAGTTTCGTCGGCTAACCGCAACCCTTAGGAGGCGCAGCATGCGTATGTACACCAAATCCGGCCGCAGCCGGTGGCCCTATGTCATCGCCGCAGCCCTGGTCGTCGCCGTCGTAGCCGGCGGCATCGCCTACTCGGCCGCCCAACCAGGCGGCACATCCACCGCTGTGGCATCAAATGAACCGAGCACATCCGCACCCGCGACCGCGGGAACTTCCGGCGCGGGAGATGCTGATAACGGCGCAGCGCCTACCGGCTGCCTCGGCGGACAAGACCGCACCGCAGACATGGTCGTCGCCGCCCAAAAATCGGCAAAGCACACCTCATTTGGTGCCGTGGAAGTTGCCGCCTCCATCTATCGCTGGCTGTGGCAGTCTCCTCACCCCGCAGCAGCCGAAGCGAATGCGGTGAGCGCCGGAATTATGGCTAAATCGGCCAACGATTCTTTCAAGAACCTGGCGGCCAGCTATTCCGCTGCCCCGGATATGACCGGTGGGAAGGTGCCCGAAGGAACGCCGTATCACCTATCAACCACAAACGGACTGTGGTCGATATCTGAAGGAAGTGACGGCGACCAGGTAAAAGTAAACCTGGCTGCGGAATACGTGATCAACGGTGAACTCAGTTCCAGCAAAGTAGCAGTAATCAGTATGACCATGATTTGGGAAGCTGACAGCTGGCATCTCCTATCTGGAGGCACGCCCGACCAGGACAAGCTGGCCGCAGGAGGCAATCGCTTCACCGGAGGCTGCTGATGCCCGAAGGTACAGTCGCCGCCGCAGGCGCAGGCTGCACGGATAACTTCATCGTTTGCGGCGTGAGTGACGCAGTCAACGGTGTGAGTGATGCTGTGAATGGTGTTGGCAATGCCGTCGGCGGCGCAGTCCAGACGGCCAAGGGATTCGCGGATTTCTGGTCGGACCCTGCGGGCAACTCGTTCCAGATGCTGCAGGACGGTGCCAAAGGGTTGTCTGATGACGTGTTGCCGGCGATCACGCATGCGACCCTGCCCGATCTGACGGCTGAGTGGTTCATCAGCTCATATCGAATCAGTTTCGGACTCGCCGTTTTCGTCCTCGCGTCGTTGCTCATCCCGCAGTTCGTTCGGACGGCGCGCGGGCAACAGTCGGGCCGTGACTTGGCGGAATCGTTGGGCTTGTACGCGCCCCTGTTCCTGGTTGGCGCAGCGTTCGGGCCAGCACTGGGCGCGGTCCTGGTGAAATTCTTCGGCTCCCTCTCGGACTCTCTCATAGCGTGGGGAATCAACACGTCCTCTCAAACGATCGTGGACAAGTTCTCCGCGATGTTGGGACAGGGCGATAAAGGAGCGGGCCTGGCCGGTGGCGCGATCGTGGGCATCATTTTGATGTTCTTCATGATTTGCGGGCTGCTCGTGGTGGTGTTGATCCTGATTGTGCAGCTCATCACGTTGTACTTCTCGGGGGTGTTGTTCCCCCTGGGGCTGGTGTGGATCGTTGATCCGACCAAACGTGCTTTCGGCTTGAAGATTTCTTACCTCTGGTTTGGCATTCTGGCGTCTCACCCACTGCTGTTTTTCATGCTCGCCATTGCCTATCAAATGGTTTCCAGCTCCATCGACGTGTTCGGTACCACTCCGACGCTTGAACGCACGGTGACGCTGGTGGTCTCGATTCTGGCGCTGCTGATCGCCGGCCTGTCGCCGGTGCTGCTGATGAAGTTCGCTCCGGTTCTGCCCATGGGCGGGGGTGGCGGCGCGCCAAGCGGCGGGGGCACGATCGGGTCCAGTTCCATGCAGCAAGCGGATTCCAAACTCAGCAACTCGGGCTCTAGCTCGACCTCTGACATTGGTGGCGAGAGCAGGGGCGGCGGTTCATCGTCATCGAGTGCCGGCGTCGCAAGTCCCTCCAGTGCTTTCGGCTCCAGCGGCGGAGGCGGCGAAGAGGAAGAGGCCAGCTCTTCGATCAGCGCCGCAATGAACGGCAGTACTGGTGCGGGAGGCGGTGGGAGTGCTGGCGTTGCGGCGGGCGGTACCGCTGCAGCCGCTGAGGGTGGTTTGGCGTCCGCGGGCGCGGCCGAGTCGGCAACGGGTGTGGGTGCTGTCGTGGGTGTTCCCACGATGGCTATGGCCGGCGCTCTCGCGGCGGGTTCAGCCGCCGCTTCAGCGACGAAGAGGACCACTGATGCGGTGGGCGCGGCCGCGGCAGAGCCAGTGGATGACCAGGACGCGCACGAGCGCTATGGAAGAACTCGACCTCATGAGTAACACCAGAGAGAGTGCGATTCGCTACCTCGGCGGCGAAGCGGGTCACCGGTCCTTCTTCGGCGGCACCTCCTCGAAGGGCCGCACCATTGGCCTGGCCGTGTTCATGGTGGGCGGCATCGTCGGTATGGCGCTGACTAGTTCCCTGGTCGTGCTCCTGATCGCGGCCGGCGGGGCCGGGGTGACCATGCTCGTCACCGCGCGCACACATCGGGGCACCATCGTTCAGCGCCGTGCGAAGCGGTCACGGTGGCGTTCACGTCAACGTCTGGGCACGGACGTGTACACGCCGTACGACGATGAGGAGTGGGCCCGGCTGCAGCAGCTCGCCATAACCGGAACCAAGGCAGAGAAGGCCGCCGCGTCCCGCGCCCTGGCTCAGATGAGGGCGAACCCGGACGGCGCCGACGGGATGGGCTGGTTGCAGTACGCCGCTAACCTACCTGGTATCGCCTGGCATGCCCCGATTGGGCAGCAGCCCTACCTCTCGGTCGCGTTCAGCGTTTCCGGGCAGCTTCGGGGGATGGAGACCGCACAGGCCCTCATGAGGGCGTCCGCGGGCTGGGGGCGGTTCTTGGCCCGCCGGGCCTCGCCGTCCTCGCTGATCAGCGACATTCAGCCGCTCACGCGCGTGCTGCCGCCGGACTCGGCCAGGCAGCAACTCTGGGTGACCAATCGTCTAGAGACCGAATCGGCTGAGCAGCCGTGGACCGACGCGCAGCGGGAATCCTTCTACGCGCAGACCAGGTCCTATGACCAGGTCATCCGCCGGGCCAGCGCGGACGCCATGGTGCAGCGGCACTACGTCGTCGTGTCCTGGCCTCTGACTCAGCAGTTCACTGATGCGGCCGAGAAGTTTGGTACGGGTCGTGACGCCTGGCGGGCTCTGATGGACGATGAGATCAGGGCTACTGTGCGCGGTCTGACAGACGCGCGTGAGGGGGACGTGGTCGCGTTGACGGCCAAGCAGACGGCCGCGCTGATTATTCACCAGCAAAACCCGAGCATGCCCATTGACCTGGTGCGCCAGGTCGAGCCAACACAGTTCGGGTTGGCCTCGCATGATGAGTTCTCGGCGCATGTGGTCGAGAGCTTCGATCCCACGTTCGTGCATCCGGGGGAGTCAGACGAGAACGCTCCGGCGGTGACCTGGTGGCACCGTACTGCGGCGATCCATGGGGAGAACCTGGCTGTTGCTGGCCGGTCTCCGTTGTGGAGCTTGGACTTGCTCATCGGGCGGGAACTGACGTTTGTCCGCACGGTTTCCTTCCACTTGCACTTGGTGCCCGCGGGTCAGGCTAAAGCCGCCGCGCGCGCGGACGTGGTGCGCGATATGGCTGGTGTTGTTGCTGACCAGGAGAAGGGGCGTTTGGTCTCTGACGACTCGACCACCCGCATGTCGGCCGCGCAGCGCCGCGCCGCGGACTTGTCCGCCGGGTCTCACCACCACGGCGTTTCCTGGGTGGGTTACATCACCATTTCTGCCGGTAGCCGCGACGAGCTCGCGCAAGCGTCCCGGCAGCTCGAAGAAGCCTGCTCAACGGGTTTAGGAATTGACCGTCTGGACTGGCAGGACTCCTTTCAAGCCGCGGCTTCTGGCAGCACTTGGCCGATTGGGCGCGGGCTCCGCGCTGACTCGGCGTCCTTCGCAACCCGCTTCATTGGCCGCCTGGCCGGCCGGAGCGAGAAAGAAGCTATCTCATGAGCAACACCCGAATCAAGACCAAGCCGGCCGCATCTGCCGCCGTCGAAGACGTGGATATGCCGCGCCGGCAGCCGCGCCTGGCCAAGATTCCGTTCCTGAAAATGTTCGTCCCGCCGGAGGCTTTGGCCCCGGCGCTGACCGGTACCGAGAGTGCGGCAACGGATGGAAGCCATGCGCCGCTAGACGTGACACCGTTTAGCCTGCCCGGTTCCCGGCTGCGCTCGTCGCCCTCCGCGGCCGCCCGCGGCTGGTACGCACCCGCCCTGGCTGGGGCGCCGACGACGACACGGCAGGCGGAGATTTTGAATACGGGCATCATCGGTGCCCCGACCGGGATCGAGGGAGTCGTCAACGGGACAGACAATCTGTCGTCGACGATGATCTGCCACGACGCACCGACCGCGTACAACATGACGCCTAGGCGTATCACCAGCCCTAACGTGCTGGTTTTGGGCACGGTGGGTTCTGGCAAGTCATCGTTCACCAAAACGGTGATGGTTATGCGGCCGTTGCTGATGCGCAATCACCGTGCGGTGGTGTTTGACAAGAAGGACCAGGGGGGCGAGGGTGAATACTCCTCCGTGGCCCGCCGCTTGGGCGCAGAACCGTTGCGGTTCGACCCGGACGGTTCCGGCACCCGCTTGAACCTGATGGACCCCCTGATCGCGCAAGGTACGGGCCTGCAGGGCCAAATGCTGTTGATCAACGCGGTTGCGCGCACTGCCCGCAATGACCTGCCGGCTTCGGAGTGGGAAGAGAAAGCAACCCGCTTCGCCTTGCAGGAATTGTTTATCCAGCGGGACGTGGCCGGCACTACGCGTCCGGCCACCACGGCGGATTTGCTGCCGCATCTGGGCGACGTTCCGATGGATCAGCACCTGTCCGACCGTGCGAAGGAACGATTCCACCAGGCGGGTTTGTCGATCCGTTTCGGCCTGGAGAACCTGTTGGAAACCTACGCGGGAGTATTCGACGGCGAGACCAGCCGAAACGTTGACCTGGCACACAAGCTGACGATCTTCGACGTGTCTCAGCTGCCCGACGACGGCCCTGCGGTGCCCACGGTCATGGCGATCGGCAACATGTGGCTGATGGGCCGGTTGAGGGCCGAGCGCGGGTACATCACCAATGTTGTCTATGAAGAGGGTTGGCACATGATCGGCGGCCCGTCCGCTCGCCTGGTCAAAGCCAATCAGAAGCTCTCCCGCTCGCTGGGTATCTCCAACGTGTTCGTGATGCACAAGGGCACCGACATTCCAGAAGACAGCCCCGGCTACACCGTTGTCCAGGAAGCACAGACGGTTTACGCGTTCCGGCAGGACCGCGACGAGGACGCCCGGTGGGTCACTCAGACGTTCAACTTCGCCCCGGATACCGCCGAGACGCTAATGAATTTGAACCCCGGAAACTGCGTGTTCAAGTACGGCTCCAACCCCGAAACGCACATGCGCCACGTCCGCTCCGATTGGGAAATTGACGTGACCAACACGGACGAGGCCATGGCTGCCGGCGCGGCGACGGCGTAACCGGGGGAGGGGAACATTATGGGGAAACTCGGGGGCGTTGCCCTACTGATCGCACTGGTGTTCGTCTTTAGCGGCATCGTGGTCGTCACCGGCGGCGGGAAGAGTTCGTGCGCGGCCGCAGCGACAGCGAGCACGTCCGGCGGTACGGTGGCGGGGTATTCGGGTGACCAGCTCGTGAACGCCGCGGCGATCATGAATGCCGGCTCTGCCCGGGGCGTGAACGTTCAGGGTCAAACGTTGGCCGTGATGACGGCCATGGGGGAGTCAGCCCTGCGCAATATCGACTACGGCGACCTGGCAGGCCCGGATTCTCGGGGCCTGTTCCAACAGCGGGACACGTGGGGCACGCTGGCGCAGCGGTTGAATCCGACCGTGTCGGCCGGTTTCTTCTTTGAACGCCTGGTGAAAGTACCGAACTGGGAGACGTTGACGCCCACCGCGGCAGCTCACGCCGTACAAATCAACGCGGATCCTGACCATTACACGCCCTACTACGCGCCGGCGGGGGCTGTCGTGGCCGCTCTCGTGGGCGGCGACTCTGCCTGTGCGGCGTCAGCGGTGGGCGGCACCGCGCAGCAGCTCGCGGCCGCCCTGGTCGCCAAGATCGACGCGGGCAACATCACCGGGATCGCGCCCGACCACTTGAAAGAAATCCGTTGGATCGCCGCGGGCGAGGTCCACGCGAACTGCGGAATCAACCTGGCCATTTTGCAGGTCATCACCATTGCCGTCAGCACGTTTGGCAGCGTCGGGATCTCCGACATTAACCGGCTCTGCACCAACCAATACCTCGGCAACCCGGACAGCTCCCACTGGGCCAACGGGGGCGGCCACGCCGTGGACTTCTACTCCCTGGACCGCACCCCGACAACGGGCGCGGACACTAACGCAATTAAGCTCCTAAAAACCCTGCTACCGCTGATGCCTGAGGGCTCCGCCACAGGCCAGGTGCAGTGCCGTGCACAAGCGGGGACCTCTCTGGAGCTGGCGGGTGTGCGTCAGTTCGAGGACACCTGCAATCACGTTCACGTGCAGGTTGATCCCGCCTTCACCGGATCCCTGAAAGCCGGTGCCTGATGCCGGATAAAACAACCTCGATCGCCAACCTCGCCAACGAAGAATGGACCATTACAAACACCGGGCATGACGTCGTCACCGTGGACCTGTGGCTGGACGTCGCGCTGCGCCGTCACACCGAGGACCTGGCGGGAATAACCACAGAGCCCGTGCAGGTGCTCTACCGGCTCGACGGCGTGGACATTGACGGCGACGTGTGCGCCGTGCGCTCGGTCCTGGACTGGTTGCACGAGGCCTACCGGGTCGCGAAAACGTACGACGTGACCACCCGGCCGGAGCGCTACGCCCTGCTGCAGCGCCTGGCCGAGAGCCGGGTGACGCCCTCAGAAATGGCCGTGATGACCGGCGTCGACGTGTCGATCGCGGAACGGTTCGCAGGAGCCGACAACGAAGCGCGCCTAGCACGCTCAATCCTGCACCGACTCAAGACCAGCTAACGAAGGGATCAACGATGAACACCGAGGATGAATGGGCCCCCCGCCCGGCTCTGAAAGTTGCACCGGCAAAGGCCAGCTCATGATGCGCATAAACGTGCTCAAACCGCAGCCCCCTGTGCCCCGCATCCCCAGCTCAGAAGAGTTCGCAGCCCTCTGCTACACCCTGGTCGGACTCGGCGTGCTGGGAGCGTTGGTGGCGGCAACCGTGTTCGTGGTCGTCACGGTGAAGCAGCGCCGGCGCACCACTGCCAACGTGCAGCGCTGGGCAATCATTACCGTCTTCGTCGGGACTGTGGGTGCGGCCGCCGGCTCCTTGGTGGTGCGACTTGCCTGAAACCGCGATCGCCACACGGTTCGCAGGAACCCACGACCAAACGCGGCCAGCGCGCTCGATCCTGCACCGACCTAAAACCAGCTAACGAAGGGACCAACCATGGATACCGAAGATGAATGGGGCCGCCTCGCGGCCCTCCCGGAAGCCGGCAACCGTGCCGGCGTCTATACCACCGGCGGAGATCTCCGCGCTCACGGTATCGACCCCCTCACCCTGGGCTTGGTAGACCTGGGAGCCGCGATCCGCCGTGGTGACGACCAGCTCGAAATCCCGTTCCTCTCCAACATCGCACTGAGCGTCATCGTTCCTGGGGAAGTACAACTGATCACAGCTAAGGCGAACTCGTTCCGCCGCGACCACCCGGTCATCGGAGCGGGAGTGTTCACCGACGATCACCCCGCGGACTGGTTGGAAACCCTGGCCACGTTCGATCAGTCCGTCCTCGTCTACGCACCACACGGGCCGCATCATTACTCCAGCTACGGGAAGTGGTTGAAGCACTGGCATATCGGTCTGCTCCCCGTGGCCTACCGCGTCGATTTTGACGACTTCTCAATGTTCCCGCCCGGCACAACCATCACCGTCAACCTGGATGACGGCGCGTGATCGACACCAAGGGTAAGTGGCTGACCGGGGTCCTGGCCGCCCTCATCCTGGGCGGGCTCTACCTCGCGGTACACGTCGGGGCAGCTCTCACCCCCACCGGCCACACCTACTCCTGGAACTTCTTCACACTCCTGGGCGATATGGTCCTCCGGGGCGCGCCCTGGCCGCCAGCAGCGACGGGGGCCTCTGTCGTCGCGCTGATTCTCGCACTGGTCGTGTTCGTGGGGCTCATGGCCTGGCTGGCGAGACGGGCCGCGAACAAGCGCGGCAACGCCGCAATCGCGCACATGGCCACCCGCAAACAGTCCGCAGTACTGCGCCAGAAGGCACGCACCAAGGAAGCCGCGCAGCTCCACCCGCACGCCGAGTCCCTGCCGGCAGGGCAGAGCGTGGGCCAGCTGATCGGGACGAAGAAATGGGTACTGCAGGGCTGGCGTGAGCTGGGCGTGTACGTGTTCGGGCCCGGCCGCGGAAAAACGTCCGGCATCGTCATCCGGCACATGATCGAAGCACCAGGACCGGCGATCATGACCTCAAACAAGGTCGACGGCGTCCGCGAAACATTGGCCGGCAGGCATGACCGCGGCCGCGCGTTCATCTTCGACCCCAACCGCATCTACCGGCGGGACTTCACCCCCGATTTCATCTTCAACCCTCTGGACTACATCGAGAACGCGGCCGACGCCAAAGAGCTAGCCGCGATCTTCGAAGCCTCCACCCGGAAGGCATCGGATAGGGGCGGGGATGCCCAATTCGACACCTCCGGCCGGGACTTGCTAGCGTATTTTTTCCTGGCCGCAAAGCTGGAAAACCAGCCGTTGTCGATGGTCTATACCTGGATTGCACGGGGGCTGGGCAAGGACGTTCAAGCGATCTTGGAAGAGCACGGCAAGCAGGGACCGGCGGATGCCATAGCCGGAGTCATGCTGTCACCGGAAAAGACCCGGGGCAGTGTCTTCGCTACCGCGCAGCGCATGGCATCCGCCCTCGCTGACGATGAGCTGCTGCTGTGGACTTCGACCGAAGGGATCCGCAGATTCCAGCCGGCGGAATTCATCACCAGCAGTGACACTCTCGTGCTGCTCTCCAAAGATGGTGAAGGCTCCGGCGGTGCCCTGCTGACGGCTCTGGTCCGGACGATTTGCAAGACCGCGCAGCGGGCCGCTGAAAGCAACGGTGGCCGCCTCACCGTGCCGCTGGTGATGGAGCTGGACGAGTGCGCCAACATCGTCAAGTGGCCTGAGCTGCCGTCGGTGTACTCGTACTACGGCTCCCTCGGGATCATCCTCAACACCTATTTCCAGTCCCGCGCCCAAGGAATCGAAGCGTTCGGCCGCGAAGGCTGGGGTACCCTCTGGGACGCCGCCTCCAACCGTGTCTTCGGTGGCGGTGTCCTGGACGACGAATTTCTCAAAACGATCGCCGCATTGATCGGTGAACACGACGAAATCACCTATGGCAGCTCCACCGGCCGTGACGGCGCTATGTCCACCTCGACCAACACCCGGAAGGTGAGCACGATGGACGTTGCCGCCCTGGCCGCTCTGCCCCAGTGGCGAGCGATCGTTTTCAACTCGAAGTCTCGTCCAGTGATGGTGCAGACCGTTCCCTGGTTCACCGATACTGCGTTGAAAGCCCGCGTCGCTGCCGGTAGTGCACCCGCTAGTGCGGCCACGACACCCGAGAAAGTAGTAATCCATGAGTGAGGGTGATGTGACCGGTCTGACAGCGGAGGAAATAGATGCGCTCACGGACGACGAGCGCGATGCTGTGAACGACGAAACCTCCGAAGTGGCCGGCAATGAAGAAACCATAGATAACCGGGCCGCTTTTTTGGATTGGTTCGCGGAGCACTTCCGCACGGTCGAGGTAACCGATAGTCGCGAGTCCGCGCCGTGGTGCCCCGAGTGGTGGCTACACCCGGAAGTAAACGCCCGACTGTGGGCGCTGTTTCTGGCCCACCAGGAAGTGGCCACGAGCGAGTCGCTCGGGGCCCTGTCGGATTGGTGGCTGCGGCACTGGGACGCACACCGAGCCGTCCTCTTCAACGGCCAGACTGGCCCGTTCAAAGACTGCTCCATGACCAAAGGCCATCTGACCCAACGAACCCGCAACACAAACATCGCTGCCATTGCCCCAGTTCTGCCTCCAGACGAATGGCAACCACCAGTAAGGCTATAGAGGGATGGCTTGTGAATTCGTGAACTATCCGACGCTAAGGGTTAGTGGGGTGTCGGAGAGGTCGGTAGCGGCCGGGCTTGTGGGTGGTGCGGGGCCAGGTGGAGTTGCCGGTGAGGTTGATGTGTTTCCGGCTCAGCGGTGAGAGGTAGCGCAGCAGTTCCGGTGCTGATGGTGCCTGTGTTTGCCCCAGGGCGGCGATGGCGCGGTCGAGGTAGACAGTGTTCCAGAGCACGATCGCGTCGGTGAGCAGATTCAACCTTGAGGCGCGGTAACGCTGTTGTTCGAAGGAGCGGTCGCAGATTTCGCCGAACCGGTTGAAGAACACGGCCCGGGCGAGGGTATTGCGTGCTTCGCCTTTGTTTAGGCCTGCGGTGACAGTGCGGCGTAGTTCGGGGTTCTGTAGCCAGTCGAGGAGGAAGAGGGTTCGTTCGATTCGGCCGAGTTCTCGGAGTTGTTAACGCCAACCGAAAATAGGGCCACTTCTGCCAACTGAAAACAGGGCCACTCTCGTGTGGTTCTAGTGTGCCGT
>NZ_JASJVI010000086.1:0-15881 GCF_035019865.1 Cryobacterium sp. 10I5 | reverse complement strand
CGGGTATTCCAGCTTTCGATCACCACAGGGGCCGTCGCCGTGCCATTGACGAGGACGGAGCCTCCGAGTCCGATCACGGACACGAACGTGCTCGGGTCGCTGCGAAGCCGCAGGGTGAGCCCATCCGTCGCGGTCAATGACAGGGTGGCGCCGGTCAGAACGGCGATATTCTCGGAAAGCAGGTAGCCGCCGTCCGGTTGCCGCACGAAGGTCGTGGGTGCGAAGGTGAGCAGGTCGGAGACGAGGTAGGGCTGTACTCGGGCCGGCAGGACGAGGGTCACCGAATTCCCGGAGGTGATCCGGTACGGACCCTGGAGCCCGGCTACTCGCCACTGAGCGGATGCCGACACGCTGCGGATGTAGCTGAGCCGGGCCTTCTCCGTGTTCACCAGGCTCGTCTCCCTGGTCGGGTCGCCGGGATAGAGGACGCCCTGGACGTTGCCGTTCCGCGCGATCTCGGCCCGCCCGAAGGCACTCGTGGGGGAGTGGAACACTCCCGTCGCGACGAGGATGAGCGCTGCTGCGAGCACCCCGGCGAGGATTCCGGCGAGTGTGCCGAGGAGCACATACCGTGGGCCGGGGGACCGGCCGGACTGACTGTGCCTGCTCACGGTAACTTTCATTCTCGGCGTCCGGGTGCGGGGCACCCGGACCGGCGCGACTCTGGTCCGGGTCACGAGACCACCGCCGCTTGGGTAAGGGAGCGCGCGTCCTGGCCGTCACCGCCGATGGTGTCGTTGTGACGGGTGAGCCAGCCCTGCTTGTTCATGGTGACGAGGGCATACGTCTTGATCGGGAGGGCGACGAGGATGACGGCGAGGGCGAGCAGCGGCAGGAGCAGCAGGTCCTTCGGGTGTCGGCGCAGGTGTGAGATCCCACGGATGCCGCGGCCGAGAAGCAGCCAGCCGATGGCTGCGGCGAACCCGGCGACGCTCAACTCGAGGCGACTGAAGAGCAGGTAGAACAGAGTGATGCCCATCGTGAGCGGGGTGAGCAGGATCTGCAGGACGGTGACCTTGGTGATGAACGGCACCCGCCAGAGCCAGCCCCTGGCCATGGCGGTGAGGTAGCACCGGTAGGAGTTGCGGCTCCAGCGCACGCGCTGCTTGACGAAGGCGCGGAAGCCGGTCGGGAACATCGACAGGGCGCGGGCGGATGCCTGATGCACGGTCTTGTAGCCCGAGGCGAGAACGAGCCACGTCAGCCGGCCGTCGTCTCCGGAGATGCAGCGTCGGCCCAGGAAGAACTCGTTTTCGAGATGGTCGAGCACAGGCAGGACCGCGGCACGCCGGTACACCGCAGTCCGCCCGGACACGCACGGGACAGCCCCCGCCCGCCCCATGGCGGGCACGTAGTCGAGGTAACGCAGGTCGACCAGCCAGTCGGCGATCCGTCGCCAGACGCTCGTGCGGCTCTGGTACACGTTCTGCCGGGTGCCGACCGCTCCGACAAGGGGGTCTTCGAAGGGCATCTGCACGTTCCGGAGCAGGTCCGGCTCCCACCAGGTGTCCGAGTCGGTGAGGACGAGGAGGGTGTGCCTGGCCTCCCGGATCCCGGCCCCGAGCGCGGATCTCTTGCCCACGTGGTGGAAGAGGATCGGCCGGACGCGGGGATCGCCGATCCGGACGATTCGTTCGTAGGTGTCCACGTCCGCGACGTCGAGCACGATCAGGATCTCGTCCGGATTCTGGGCACGCCAGGTGTCGAGGCAGCTCAACAGGATGTCCGGATCCTCGTGGAACGAGGGCACGATCACCGAGGTCGAGGTCCGGAAGTCTGTGACGATCGGCGGGGCCCGATGCGACAGGATGAAACGGTAGAGCCAGAGGCCCCAGACGATGGTTCCCGCGATCGCCAAAGGAAAATAGGAAGCAGCGACTGCAGCGTCGTGCGCAACCGTCGTGCCAAGGGCGCCCCAGTCGATCGCGTAGCCGGGGTCGGCGGACACTGTCGTTGCTGGGGGCATAGGGATCGGGTTCCTTGTGCTCGATTATGCTGGTCAGCGGCGCCATTGAGCTGACTCGTCGAAGGTGTGCAGTGATTCAGTTCCGAGATCCACGCCACGCTCGCGAGTACGGCAATGGGTCCCTACTGAACCAAAGTAGACAATTCCTCAGGTTTTGCAACCGCACTGTGTGGATACACAGGGAGCCCGTCAGGTGGGCTAGTCTCTCCGCGGCTCGCGGGCATCCGTTGTGAACGGATTGACACCGGTGATGCGTTCGACGAGGCCGATGGCATGGCGCAGGATGGCGCGGGGATCGGCGGAGTAGTCGGATTCCGAGGCCTTGCGCATCGCGAAGCGGAGGACGCTGACCGCCAGCCCGACGACCATGTGCGCCTCGTCGAGGATGTCCGGCGTTGTCGCCTCTGTCCGCCCCCGGGCCGCGAAGCGCAGCAGCACGACGTCCGCGAGCCGGTCTTCGAGTTCGGCGAGGCGGATGATCTCGCTTGTGAAGAGTTCGGGGGTGTTCTCGATCAGCGTGCGCCTCGCCCGGAGAAGTTCGCGGTCGGGTTCGCTCGCGGCGATCGCGGACTCGATCATCAGGACGAGCTCCGCAAGGACGGATCCGCCGTTGCCCTCGACGAACGTCTGCACGGCGCTCTCGGTGGGCAGGGGCGGGGACGCTCCGAGGAAGGCGGCATCCTTGGTCGCGAAATAGTTGAAGAAGGTGCGCTGGGAGACCTGGGCCGCCTCACAGATCATGTCGACGGTGACGTGGTGGTATCCGTGTTCACTGGCCTGGCCGATCGCGGCCGCTTCGAGCGCGGCCTGGGTGGCGGCGCGCTTGCGGGCCCGGAGTCCCTCGTCCTGCCCGGCGTCGGTGGGGATGTTGTCCGTGTCTCCCGGGCGACTACTCATACCGCAGGGCGTCGATGGGGTTCTGACGAGCCGCGGCCCTCGCGGGCAGGGTGCCGGCGAGGAACGCGATCAGCATTACGACCCCGACGATGATTGCGATCGAGGCCGGTGCGAACTGCACGACCTGGAGACCGGGCAGGGCGGAGAAGATCCCGTTCGCGAGGAGATTGCTGATGAGCGAGCCGACGCCGATCGCGGCGAGGACGCCGAGTGCGCTGCCGAGGAAACCGATGAAGACGGCCTCCATGCTGAACAGGGCATAGACGCGTCCGCCGTTCATGCCCATGGCCTTCATCAGCCCGATCTCGCGGGTGCGTTCCTGCACGCTCATCAGGAGGGTGTTGACGATGCCGAAGCCTGCGGCGATCAGGGCGATCACCGCGAAGGCGTTGAGCACGCCGATGATGACGTTGATCACGGTCTCGAAGGCGCCGATCGTGTCGGCGACCGTCTGGGAGGAGTATCCCTGCGCGCTGAGGTCATTCTTGATCGTGGTGATCTGTGCTTTCGTCGCGGAGGCGTCGAAGTGCGCGACCGCGGTGGCATAGCCGGCGGTGACGCCGGCAGGTTCACCAGTGATCGCGACGGTGTGCAGGTGGGCGACGAGGCTCCGGTTGAGGGCGGCGCCGGTGCCGAGGAGCGTCTCGTTCTGCACGCCGACGACGGTGGCCGCGACGGTCTGCTGGGTTCCGGTGTAGTCGGTGATCCCGATGCTGACCTTCGTGCCGACGGCGGCCTGTGCGTTTGCGTAGCCGAGGTTGTCGAGGTAGGTCGTCGGCAGGAGAAGCTGGTCGCTCGAGCTGCTGTTGTCGAGCTGTGCCCCCGCGGCCAGGTCTGCCGTCGTGATGGTCCCGGTCTGGCTCACCGTGAGCTCGAACTTTCCGTTTCCGGCATATTCGACATAGTCCGGCGATACTCGCACGGCGGGGTCGACGCTCAGGATGCCTGCGGTCGCCTTGATCTTCGCGAGGTCCGCCGTGGTCAGGGCCTGGATGGTCGAACCGGGGCGCGACCCGTTGCCGAGGCTCACGGTCGTGGACTTGCTCGGGTCATAGGCGGCCGGTCCGTCGCTGGCCGTGGCCGTTGCATCCGCCGCTTTGGTGATCGTGAGCACGTCGGCGGCGCCGATCGCCGAAACCTGTCCGTTGATGTACGCGGTCACCCCGGTGCCGATGCCGCTCGTGATTGTGAGCGTGAAGGCTCCGATGAAGATGGCGACAACGGTGAGACCGGTGCGGAGCTTGTTGCGGAAACTGTTCTGAATGGCGGAGCCGACGATGTCGAGGAACTTCACGAGTGGGCCCCGCCTCTCTTGTGGGTTCCCGTGGGGGAGTCGGCGGTCTCTTCAAGGCCGTCGCGAATGAAGATCTGGCGGTCGCAACGGGCGGCGAGCTCTGTGTCGTGGGTCACGATGATGAGCGTGATGCCGTTCTCCTTGTTGAGCTTGAAGAGGATGTCTTCCACGACCGTTCCGGTTGCGGAGTCGAGGTTTCCGGTGGGCTCGTCCGCGAAGATGACCTTGGGGTTGTTCACGAGGGCGCGCGCGATGACCGCACGCTGCTTCTGGCCGCCGGAAAGGTTCTTCGCCTTGTTCTTGGCCTTGTCGGCCAGTTCGAGCTGTTCGAGTGCCGCCATGCCGCGAGCCTTGCGTTCCCTGGCTCCCACGCCGGCGATCGTGAGCGGGAGGACGACGTTCTCGAGCACGGTCGCATTCGCGGTCAGGAAGAACTGCTGGAACACGAAGCCGAAGTCCTGGTTACGGAGCCGGTTGAGTTCCTTCGCCTTGAGCTTCTTGGCGTCGGTGCCCTCGACGAGGAGTACGCCGGAGTCCGGATCGTCGAGGAGCGCGAGCAGGTGCATGAGCGTCGACTTTCCCGAGCCGCTCTTCCCGACGATGGCGACGGACTCGCCGGCCTGGATGTCGAGGGAGACGCCCTTGAGCGCGTCAAAGCGGTTGGCTCCGCTGCCATAGGACTTGCCTATGACCTGCGCGGATAAAACGGGAACACTCATGCGGGCTTTCCTTCGTTGGGTGACTGGAGCGCTTCGCTCGACCCGCGGAAGCCGTCCCGGCCAGCGGATGCTGGCGGTAACGGTGCGCAGACAATAAGTTTACAGTAGCTGCACATTCACGGCGCTCGCTGGGAGAGGACTGGGAACCAGCCGACGAACACACCCCAGTCATCCCAGCGTACGACCAACATTTCGGGTGACGTGACAGCGGCTGTCAGCAGGCCCGGTTCAGAGGTCGAGCGACTCGTTCGGTTCGAGGGCGAAGAACTCGCCACCAGCCTGTTCGGTCGCCGCGGCGATCCGCAGATTGGAGAGGTCCTTGCCTGCGCGCGACAGAAGCATTTCATGGGTCGGGAAGGTGCGGCTCGGCTTCACGGCGAGCACGTAATCGATCACCTCGCTGATCTTCAGCCAGGGCGCGCCTGCCGGAACGGCGAGCGTGTCGACCTCCACCCCTGTCGGAACAGTGAAGGAATCGCCGGCGTAGTACAGCCGGTCGTTGACGAGCACGCCGACGTTGTCGATCACGGGGATCGAGGAGTGGATCACGGCGTGGGTGCTTCCGAAGAAGCGCAGGGTGAAGTCGCCGACCGTCGCGGTGTCGCCTTCGTGCACGATCTCGACGGGGTATCCCGTTGCGGCGGCGGCGACTCCCGCCGGCCCGAAGATCCTCACGTCGGGGTTGAAGGAGATGATGCGGTCGAGTTGTTCGGGGGTCCAGTGGTCCGGGTGCTCGTGGGTGATGACGACGGCATCCGTTCGTGCCGTGTCGGTCAATGCCGTCGTGTACGAACCCGGGTCGATGTAGAGCTTGCGTCCTGCGACCTCGACGATCAGGGCGGCGTGCTCGAGCTTGGTCAGTTTCATGTCGGGTCCTTTTCTCTCGGGTATCTGGACCGAGCTAATACCCAGATGACCGGGTGATGCAAGCCGACGACGTGCCGTGTCGTTCACTCGGTTTGGAGTGGACCCGATCCGTGTGGCATACTCGGTAAGTTGCAAAAACGGCCCCATCGTTTAGCGGCCTAGGACATCGCCCTCTCACGGCGGTAACGCGGGTTCGAATCCCGCTGGGGTCACAATTGCCCGGTTCCCTTGAAAACAAGGTGAACCGGGCCTTCTTGTTTAAGCGCCCCAGGAAGCCCGTTTTCGGGTTTTGGCAATATTTTGGCAACATCCGATTTGCGGGCCATCTGATCGAGGGCCGTTGCGACACGGTCAGGCGCCCCACGTCCAGCACGGGCGCACAAGGACCTTGTGCCCGACTGGAAACGAGTTCAGCGTGGAGGCATGAGACGAATTACGTTCGGTGGCGCCTCGTTCTTGACGGCAGACCGAATCGGCGACGCCCTCGTTGCTCTTCTGGTCATCCTCAACGTCAAGAACACCTCCGCGGTCGCGCGCATCCCGGTCGTGCTCATCAACGGCACGATCGTAACGGCGACACTGCTCCTCGCGCCGGCGAGCCCGTTCCTGTCCATTCCAGAAGAGTCGCCGTGGCCCGAACCCGAGGCCGCGGAGACAGTCACGCACCTCTCGAATCTCGAAGAGGTGGCTTCATCACCAAGCCCGAACGGGTACCTGGAAACCATCGCCGTCCCGGACTGCGAATGGAGTGATCCGGACTTGAACGATCTCTGATGATGCTGTGCAGTGCGTGCCAGACCGCCAAAGGCATGTCTCCCTCAGGCGGCCGACGGCAGTCGGGATGGTGACGATGTGAATCGGTCCAGGCCGATGCGTGCTATTCCAGAGTCGGTGGAGTAGGTTGCGGATATGCAGCGGAATCGTGTGAATCCGGTCAGTGGCAGGAATCGCTGGTGCGATGTCAATGCCTGACCGATTGGCAGGGACAGAGGACTCGTTGATCGCCCTGGCGGGTGACGAGTCGCGCCTCTACGAGCCCCTCCTGGCACTGTTGCCTGTCGACGGGCTGTCCATCTCCACGTTCGGTCACATTCTGGCCGCTGAAACAATTTCTGCGAGCGACGCTCAATCGTTCCGGCTCGACGAGCTGCAATTCGATCTTGGGGAGGGTCCGTGCTGGGACGCGCTGGAGACCGCGGCGCCCGTTCTGGAGCCGGACATCCGTAAACGGCCCAAGCACGTATGGCCGGCCTTTTCGGAAGCAATCATCGCAGAAAACCTCGGTGCGGTCTTCGCGTTTCCATTGATGCTGGGTCCGCTGCGCATCGGGGCGATCGACTTGTACACGAATCAGCCGTATCAACTCGGTGAGCAAGATATTCGGCACATGGAAATCCTCACAACCGTCGTGAGTCGGATGGTCCTCTCTCGAGCTCTCAGGTTGTCCGAGAGTGAACATGTCGGTGAGGCCGACATGGCCACCCGGAGGGCATTCTCTCGCCGGGAGATCCATCAGGCCACGGGCATGGTCCTCGCGCAGTTGGGCATTTCCGCTGCGGATGCCTTCCTCGTGATCCAGGGTCATGCATTCGCCGCCGGACGATCCATGCTCGATATTGCAGCCGAGATCATCGACCGTCGATTGAGCTTTGCCGTGAACGAAAAGCAGATCGAAGGGTCTCATGATTGACAGCACTCGCGAGGACCGCTTGATCGACACGTTCGCGACCCTCGCTGACACCCTCGTAGCGGACTATGACGTGGTCGATCTTCTGCAGACGCTGGTCGAGCGTTGCGCGGATCTCTTCGACATTGCGGCGGCGGGCATCCTCCTGGCGGATGCCGACGGCGAGTTGGAGGTGATCGCCTCGACGAGTGAGGCGAGCAGGCTTGTCGAGGTCATGCAATTGAGTGCCAGGGCGGGCCCCTGCGTGGAATCCTTCACGACCGGCTCTGTCGTATCTCTGCCGAACGTCGAGGACAGTCCGCCGGAGTGGCAACGTTTTCGGGACAGTGCACGGGAACAGGGTTTCGCTGCCGTCTTCGCTATCCCGCTGCGGTTGCGTGAGACGACAATCGGTGCACTCAACCTGTTGTCCAGCGTTCCCGGCGCATTGCCGCCCGGAGACGTTCGCGCCGCGCAGGCCCTGGCCGACGTGGCCACGATCGGAATCCTGCAGGAACGCACGCTCCGGGAAAGCATGTCCGTCCGCGAGCAGCTCACCAATGCGCTGACGTCTCGAGTGGTGATCGAACAGGCCAAAGGCGTGTTGGCGCACTCTCGCGGAATCTCCATGGAGGAAGCATTCACGCTGCTCAGGACATACGCCCGAACCAACCGCTTGTTGCTGTCGCGCGTCGCCCAAGGTCTCGTTGAACAGACCCTGGTGATCTGAGGGCCCCCGCTTGAGGGTGGTAGGCTGCTGGAAGCAATTAGTACCCCTCATCAGGACGCGAGCGCGCAGCCCCCAGCATGACTGGAAGAGCCGCGGTCGTATGGTGAGGCCAGACGGATGTGGCCCCATGGTCGCTCCAGCTCACGTCGCTTAGCGGCGTCAGGGCCGGTCTCGGCCTACCCGCCCGATACAGCTAGCCCCCGACGTGCCGGCTGTGAAGCCGGTCTCGTCGTCGCGCTCCGGAGAATCCGTGACCCAGATCGTTGCCGAACACGCACAGCAATTCGCCGCCCCGGCGGAGCACTCTGCCCCGACGTCCCCCAGCCCCGAAATCGCCGTCAAGGCAGACCACCTGTACAAAGTATTCGGTCGCCGACCGCATGACATCGTCAAGAAACTCGAAGGCGGCGCGAGTCGGGAAGACCTTGCGCATCTCGGAACGGCCGCCGTGATCGACGCCTCCTTCGAGGTGCAGCGCGGCGAGATCTTCGTGGTGATGGGATTGTCCGGTTCAGGCAAGTCCACTCTGATTCGAATGCTCAATGGCCTGCTCGAAGCCACCTCCGGGACGGTGACCGTCGGTGACACCCGGATCACCGGACTCCCGGCCGCCAAGCTGCGCGACGTCCGTCGCCGGAGCGTGTCCATGGTCTTCCAGCACTTCGCCCTGCTGCCTCACCGCAGCGTGATCGACAATGTGGCGTACGGCCTCGAGATCCAGGGCATGCCTCGCGTGGAGCGCCTCGCGAAGGCTCGCACCATCATCCGTCTGGTGGGCCTGGACGGTTGGGCCGACAGCATGCCGTCCGAGTTGTCCGGCGGAATGCAACAGAGGGTCGGCCTCGGTCGGGCGTTGGCCGCCGATACCGACGTGCTCCTGATGGACGAGGCGTTCTCGGCACTCGACCCGCTGATCCGCCGCGAAATGCAGGAACAGCTCATCGAGCTGCAGGCCGAACTCGGCAAGACCATCATCTTCATCACCCACGACCTCAATGAGGCCATGTTCCTCGGGGATCGGATCGCGGTGATGCGCGACGGTCGCATCGTGCAGATCGGTACTCCGGAAGACATCCTCACCGACCCCGCCAACGACTACGTCGCCCAGTTCGTTCAGGACGTCGACCGGGCGCGGGTGCTCACGGCCGGGAGCGTGATGGAGCCGGTGCGATCCATGGTGACGGTGAACTCCGGGCCGCGCGCCGCCCTCCGCACGATGCGCGACCTGCAGACCTCCGCCACGTTCGTGGTCGGGCGCGACCTCGGCTTCGTCGGGGTCGTGCGTGACCGGGACGTGCTCAAGCAGGTCAAGGCCAACCACCCCGACCTTCGCCCCATCATCAAGGAGGCAACGGCCGTTTCCACGGACACCGCCCTGGTCGACCTCGTCGAGCCGGCGGTCGAAAGCGACTTGCCGATCGCCGTCGTCGACGCGCGCAACCGTCTGCTCGGCGTCATCCCGCGGGTGACCCTGCTTGCCGCTCTCGGCAACGTCACCACCACGACGGGGGAACTGTCGATCACGGAACCGCCATCGACCATTTCGCTCAGCGTGATCACCGAAACCCTGCGCGAGACCGCCTCGGAAGGAGCACAGCTGTGAACGACTTCCGTATCCCGCTCGGCAGCTGGGCCGACGACTTCATCGCCTTCATCACCGACAACTTCAGCTTCCTCTTCGATTTTGTACGCACCATCTTCAACGGCGCCTATGAGTTCGTCGACCTCGTCCTCGCCTCTCCGCCGTTCTGGGTGATCGTCCTCGTGGCCGGCGCTCTGGGCCTGATGGTCCGCGGCTGGAAATTCGCCGTCGGAGCCGTCGTCGGCCTCATCGTCATCGTGGGTGTCGACCAGTGGCAGAACGCCATGGACTCGCTCGCCCTGGTCCTCGTCGCGAGCGTCCTGGCAATCCTCGTCAGCATTCCCCTGGGAATCCTGGCCGCCAAGTCCGACCTGGCATCCAAAATCATCCGACCGATTCTCGACTTCATGCAGACCATGCCCGCCTTCGTCTACCTGATTCCCGCGCTGATCCTCTTTCGGGTGGGAGTCGTGCCCGGCATTGTGGCAACGATCATCTTCGCGATGGCTCCGGGCGTCCGCCTGACCGAGCTCGGCATCCGCAGCGTCGATCGTGAGGTCGTCGAGGCGGGCGAGGCATTCGGTGCGTCGCCGGCGAGGATACTCCGTCAGATCCAGCTGCCATTGGCGATGCCCACGGTCATGGCCGGTATCAATCAGGTCATCATGCTCTCCCTCTCGATGGTCGTCATCGCCGGAATGGTCGGTGCGGGCGGTCTCGGCCAGCAGGTCGTGGCGAGCCTCAGCCGGATCGACGTGTCGCTCGGCTTCGAAGCCGGACTGGCCGTCGTGATCCTCGCGATCTTCCTCGACCGGATGACCGCCTCCCTCGGCACGGGAAGCACCCCGATCGGCCGGCTCCTGGCGGCGCGCAAGCACCGTCGGCAGTCCGCCGCGGCTGCCGCCGAAAGCGCGATCAGCGCGCCCGTAGCAGACCTGAAGACGCCGCAGCCCGCCTGAGTCTGACCGGCTCCGGGCGAGAGGACGTCCCCCCTCGATTCCCGCCGGTCGAGTTCGTTCTGACCGGCACCTCCAAGACTCACGGAGACACCTGTCTCCGTGTCACGCCCGGCCGCCTCGGCGGCCGGTCACATCCGTCAACCCCGGTCACCCACAGCAGGTGACAAGACAGGAAGACACATGAAGAACCGTTCCCTCAGCATCATCGCTCTCGGAGCCGTCGGGCTCCTCGCTTTCACGGGCTGTGCAGCAACGCCCGCGCAGACCGTCGGCAACGGCAACTCCGACAACAAAGACCTCACGATCGCCGTGTTCAACGGTTGGGACGAGGGTGTCGCGGCGTCCGAGCTCTGGAAGGCCATCCTGGACAAGCAGGGCTACAACGTCGAACTCGAGTACGCCGACGTCGCCGCGGTCTACGCGGGGCTGTCCACCGGCGACTACGACATGAACCTCGACGTCTGGCTTCCGAACACCCACGCCACCTACCTCAAGGAATACGGTGACAAAATCACCGAACTCGCGGCCTGGAACACCGAGGCGAAGAACACCATCGCCGTGAACGCGGATGCGCCGATCAACTCGATCGCCGAACTGGCAGCGAACGCCGACCTGTTCGGCAACAAAATCGTGGGCATCGAACCGGGAGCCGGCCTGACCGAAGCGGTCACGAACAAGACGATTCCGACCTACGGACTCGAGAAGATGGACTACCAGACCTCGTCGACCGCAGCGATGCTCACCGAGCTCACGGCAGCAGCGAAGACCGGCGAGAACATCGCCGTGACCCTCTGGGAGCCGCACTGGGCGTACGGCTCCTTCGACCTGAAGAACCTCGAAGACCCCGAGGGCACCCTGGGCGCCACGGAGACCATCCACGCCTACGGCAAGAAGGACTTCGGCACTGACTTCCCGCAGGCCACCAAGTGGCTGTCCGGCTACAAGATGGACCTCGACCAGTTGTACTCGCTCGAGACCGCGATGTTCGTCGACTATGACGGCCAGGACTATGGCCCCATCGTTGCAAAGTGGATCGCGGAACACCAGGACTACGTGGACTCGCTTACCAAGTAAGCCGCTGTTATGACGAACGGCCCGTGCTTAGGCATGGGCCGTTCGTGCGTTCCGGTGCTCACGGCCGGGGATCGCCGTCGCCATCCGCGTGATCGGAGGTGTCCATGCGGATTCCCTCGGGGCGTCCTGCGCGCGCCCAAACGAGGTAGAGGATGGCCGACACCAGCAGTGACGCGGCGAGGCTCACCAGTGGCAGGACGCGAGCGAGGTTCACGATGAGTGTGAACGCCACGGTCGCCGCGCCGACGAGGTTCAGTACGAGGGAGGCGGGATGCCGGTCCCGGTGGGAGAACCTGGCCATGGCAAGCAGGCCCCCCAGGAAGCTGAGGAAGACGGACACGGCGTAGTAGAGGACGAGTGTCTGATCATCGCCGCCCGCGAGTACCGTCACCACCACAGCGAGCACTCCGAACAGTGCAACTCCCCAGGCGGGGGCATGGCGGGCGTTCGTGCGGTCGAGCACTGCGGGGAGAATCCCGACCCGGCGACCGTCGGGACCGGTGTGGCGTGCGAGAGCCTTCAGCATCCCGGGTCCTGCCTGGAACGACGAGCTGGCCGCGGCGACGAGCAGGAGGGCAGTGGTGAATTGAAATGCAGCAAACAGGGGTTCCGGGGCAGCCAGGCGCGCAAGTTCTGCGATCTGGGTGGTGTCGGCGCCGGGGACTCCGATGCGCAAATGCACCACCTCCAGTGCGACGCCGAGGGTCAACGTTCCAACGACGGCCAGGGTCAGCCAGAGCGTCACCCGACCGAATCGTCGGCGACCCCGGTCATTCAGCTCGCCGAGTTCGGCAATTGCGGTCGATGGCGCCTCCACTCCCGTGGCGAGTGCCATGGCAACCGGGAACGCCAGCACAACGGCCACAATCGGGACATGGCCAGACGATGCCGGAAGTGCGGCGGCGGCTTGCGGTGTTGCGCCGAGACCGAAGCACAGGACGACGACGGTCACAGCGATGAATGCAAGAGCCATCGCGGCGAAGACCAGTCGGCCGAGTTGCCCGAACAGAGTCAGCATTGCCACGGCGAGAATCAGGCCACACGCGAGAAGGAGTCGCCAGGGTGCCAGGTCAGGGAAATAGGCGATGAGCGCCGAGGCTCCTGCCGAGACGCTCACGGCAATGGTCAGTACGAAATCGACGACCAGGGCACCGATCGGGATGAATGACCAGGCATCCCCGAAGGCTTCACCGACAGCCGCGGAGGCTCCACCACCTTTGGGATACCGGAAAATGAGCTGCCGGTAGTTCACGATCACCAGCGCGATGATGGCGATGACCAGGAACATCGTAGGGACAAGGAGACTCAGGTCGCCGTCCAGAGCGCGCAGCGCCGCTTCGACCGCGTAGGCGACCGAAGAGACCGGGTCGGCCATCACGGAAAATGCGAAGGCCATCAGCGGTATGGCGCGAGATCGTGACGACAATCCGCCCGGGAGCTTCGACATCTTTCGACTTCCTTGATCGTCGCTGTGTCAGGGTCTGGCCGTCACCGTTCGGAGGACGGCATTGAGTGTGAGCCAGCCTCGGAGCATACCTGTCGAGTCGACAACGGGCAGGCCATCGCTCTCGCTCGCCGCCAGAACCCGATCCAGAACGCTGTCCAGGGTATCGTCGGGGCTCGCGGCAGTGGGCGTCTCGATCAGGGCGCTGAGGGTGATCGCACTGCTGTCGTCATCGTTGCCCAGGGAGTCGGATATGGCAGCGACGGTCACGATCCCGATGAACGTTCCGTCGCTATGAAGAACCGGCAGGGCGCGTTTGCCGGAATCGATCAGGATCCGCGCTCCTGCGGCGGGCGTGAGCCGGGAACTCACCGCACCCGGAGCATCCGTCATGACCTCACGCACGAGCGTGGAATGCAACAGGATTCCCCCGGGACCGCCGTCGACGCTCACGCCGCGGCGACGAAGTTTGAGCGTGTAGATCGTGTCCTTGCTGAGCAATCGGGACACGCCCGTCGCGATCACGATCGCGAGCAGCAGAGGAAGGATGATCGAATATTCCCCGGTCAGTTCGAACAGGATAATTGCTGCCGTGATCGGGGCCCGCGTGGCTCCGGCGAAGACTGCTCCCATGCCGACCAAGGCGAACGTGCCGGTTTGCCCGGCGAACACGGGAAACACCATGCCGGCGACATCGCCGAATGCGGCACCGAGCATCGCTCCGATGAAGAGTGACGGTGCGAACACTCCTCCGGAGCCGCCGATGCCGATGGTCAGGCTCGTCGCCACGACTTTGCCGACGAGGAGCAACGCCACGAAGCCCAGGGCATAGCCGCCCTGGACGCCCTTCTCCAGGACCGGGTAACCGACCCCGTACATCTGGGGCAAGGCAAAGAGCACCAGACCCAGCACGAGGCCGCCGGCGACCGGCCTCAACCACTCCGGTTTGCCCCGCCAGGCCCAGTCGCAGAGGTCTTCCACGGCGTACAGGACCTTCGTGAACCCGACTCCGGTCAGGCCGGCCGCGAGTCCAAGCACGGCGAAGAGCGTGAACTCCGACGGGTTGACGATCGTGAACGTCGGCAGGCTCAGGAAGGGGTGATCGCCGAGGATAGAGCGGCCGACGATCGATGCGGTCACTGAGGCCAGGACGACAACACCGAAGGAACGGGCGGCGAAATCCCTGAGCAGCAGTTCGAGGGCGAAAAAGACTCCGGCGATCGGAGCATTGAACGTGGCTGCGATCGCGCCTGCGGCGCCGCACGCGACCAGGGTTCGGAGCTGGGATTCGGGCAGCCGTACTGCCCGCCCCAGTGTGGACCCCAATGCTGACCCGATTTGAACGATAGGGCCCTCGCGACCCACCGACCCACCGGAACCGATTGTGATGGCCGAAGCGAGCGACTTGACGATCGCAACCTTGCCGGGAATCCGGCCGCCCCGTTTGGTGATGGCGTACATGACCTCTGGAACGCCATGCCCCCGGGCTTCCGGTGCGAACTTGTTCACCAAGGGGCCGTAGAGGAGACCGCCAATGGCCGGAGCGACGATCACGAATGCGCCCCCCAACCACGGAACCCAGGGATTGGCCGGATGGCCGACGGAGGCTGAGTAATCGACCGTTCCCGTGAAAATCAGAGTCGCGGTGGCCACCAGCCAACGGAACGCAACGGCGCCGAAACCGACACCTGCGCCGACCACGACAGACATGAACATGAGTCGTCCGGAGCCGGTGAGGATCCGGGTGAACCACGTGTGCAAGGGCTCCAACAACAGGGATCTCATTCGTCCCCGCAGGCTCAGAGTAGGCTGTGCCATCAAGGCTCCGTAATGTGTAATTAGACAATTGTTGTATGTGTGCAATAATCACGGTATCACTTGTCTGGAACGGGGTTTGACGGATGGATGCCTTCACTACAGCCGACGCGCGGGTCGCGGACGCGACCCTTGCCGCCTCCCGCGCCTTGCTCGGCGTGGTTGCCCGATCGGTTGTGGCAACGCTCGACGTCGTCTCTCTGCCGCAGTTTCGGGTCCTGGTCATGCTCAGCTCGGCCGGTCCAACCCGGATGGGCGCTGTGGCGGAGCGAATGGGAGTCATCCCATCGACGTTCAGCCGCTTCATCGATCGAATGGTCGCCGGAGGCTGGGTGGAGCGGGCGGCCAGTCCCGACAGCCGGCGCGAGGTCCTCCTCGAACTCACCGAGAGTGGCCGGCGACTCGTCGACGACGTCACCGAACGCCGCCGAGCGGACATCTCCGCCATCCTGTCGATCATGACGCCGGATCAACGGACCGCTCTTCAGCACGCACTGCAAGCATTCGCGGATGCGGCGGGGGAGCCCCAGGCCGCGGATTTGCTGACCCTTGGGCTTTGAGGCTTTCCCTGCACCGGTTCCCACCCCGGGCGAAGGCGCGTCGCTGAGCAGTATGACGGGTTCCATGTGGATGCCGACGCAACCGCCGACACTTACGAACCTGCTGGCCTGGCACCTTCAGCCAGTTCCCGTGCTGCCCACTCTCGCCCTTCTGCTGGCAGTCCTCTATCTCTTCGCACTCTGGCATCTGCACCGTTCCGGCATCCGCTGGCCCGTGCAGCGAACGGTGTGGCGGAAGATGTCAACCTGTATGAGTCATATTCTCTAGGCGGTCATTGAGTTCGTTCCTGCTTTCTCGGGTTCGTTGA